>DATFVP010000049.1:0-2359 GCA_035260285.1 Methyloceanibacter sp. | reverse complement strand
GGCAGCGAGACGCTCAAAGACGTCTTCGCGCAGATCGAGTCCGATTACATCGAGGGCTGGCGCCACACCTCGGCGCGCGACACCGATGCGCGCGAGCGGCTGTGGCTTGCCGTCCAGGTGCTCGGCCTGGTGAAGGATCATCTCGTGATCATCGCCAACAATGGCAAGCTGGCGCAGGCCGAGCTCGACCGGCTCGCAGGCCTCGCCGCGTAACATGCCCGCGCCAATCAAAAAGGTCCTCCTGCGGCTGCCTGAGGACATGAAGTCGCTCGCCAAGGCGCTCGACGAGCTCGCCGAGATGCTCGCCAACCGCGACGAAGATTTCATCCGCGGCTTCCTCGAGGAAGTCATCGAGCCCGTCGTCATCCGAGACTGAGAGGCCCATCATGGACGTTGCCATCGACACCGGCGCTGATGCGCCGGCCCCGACCGCGCTCGAGCTGACCGCGCCAGCCGACACGCCGGCATATCTTTCCACTCACGATGCGGCCGCGGTGCTGCGCAAGCTGCGCCAGCCAAAGGCCAATGACACGACAACCACCGACCCCGCGCGCGCGAACGCCGCTGCGCCGGAGCCGGGTAAAGAATCGACCGCTGCCGATGCAGCGGACGACGCCGCTCCTGTGGATGCACAGGATCCCGGCGCAAAGACCGAAGGCACTGATCCGGGAGCCACCGAGCTTTCGCCCATCGAGCCGCCGAGGTCTTGGACGAAGGAAGACAAGGAGCTCTTCACGGGCCTCCCTCGCGCGACGCAGGAACGTCTGGCCGAGCGCGAGCGGTCACGCGAGGGCGATTTTCTCCGCCGTCAGAACGAAGCCGCCGAAAAGCTCAAAGGCCTCGCGGCCAAGGAGCAAGCGGTGGAACAGGCAAGACAAACTTACGAAGCGGCGTTGCCGCAGCTTCTCCAAACCCTGCAACAGCAACAGGCGGGCGAGTTCGCCGACATCAAATCGATGGCGGATGTTGAACGTTTAGCCCGTGAAGACTGGCCGCGTTACCTGCTCTGGGACCTGCAGCAAAAGAAGATTGCTGACGTCACCCAGCACATGCTCGCGGCCCAGCACCGGCAGGCGCAGGAGAAGCTCGGGCAATTCGCCGAATTCGCCAAGCGCCAAGACGATCTCTTCAAGGAGAAGGTCCCGGACATGGCGGACGACGCGAAGGCCGCGGAGCTGCAGAAAAAGGCGCTCGTCGTGCTGAGCGACCTCGGCTTCGACGAAGCGGAACTGGTGCCGCTGTGGAACGGTCAGAAGGAGCTTTCGCTCCGCGACCACCGCCTGCAGCTCCTGATCCGCGACGCGACGCTCTGGCGCGAGGCTGAGAAGAAGGCCAAAGCTGCGGCGGTCAAGCCCGTTCCCCCGGTTCAGCGGCCGGGCGCCGCGACGCCCCGTCAAGGCACGGACGAAGCGCGCGTCCAGCACCTCACCCAACGGCTCGAACAAACCGGCTCGCTCCGCGACGCCGCGGCATTGGTCCGCGCGCGCCGCGCCGCGGCCCGGTAACGCACGAGGAGCCGCCCTCGTCCTGAGGAGCGTCGCGAAAGCGACGCGTCTCGAAGGGCGAGGGCGCCCCTGGCTCACGCTTCGAGACGCGGCGCAGCGCAGGCAAGTGTACGCAGCCCGCGCAAGCTTGGCTGCGATGCATCGAAGACGCGCGTAGACGCGCTTTCGCCTGCGCCGCTCCTCAGCGTGAGGCAGACTCCTCGTCGGCTCATCAGAAAGGAACACACCCAATGGCAACGCCCACCAACACCTTCGCCACCTACGAGGCGATCGGCAACCGCGAAGATCTCTCCGACGTGATCTATCGCATCGATCCGACCGACACGCCGTTCATGACCGGCATCGAGCGCGAGAAGGCGACCGCCGTTAATCACGAATGGCAGACGCAGACGCTCGCCGCCGCCGACACCACCAACGCCCAGCTCGAAGGCGACGCCGCCGCCACCACCGCCACCACGCCGACGGTGCGGCTCGGCAACATCTGCCAGATCTCCTACAAGGTGCCGCGCGTCACCGGCACCCAAAGGGCAGTGGAGCACGCCGGCCGCGACGACGAGCTCGCCTATCAGGAGATGCTCAAGGGCCTCGAGCTCAAGCGCGACATGGAGGCGATCCTGGTCGGCACCAACCAGGCCAAGGTGACCGGCAACGACACCACGGCGCGCAAGACCGCCTCGGTGCTGTCCTGGATCAAGAGCAACACGTCGAAGGGGGCGACCGGCGCCGATCCTTCGGTTGCCGACGGCACCGGCAGCCGCACCGACGGCACGCAGCGCGCGTTTACCGAGGCCAACCTCAAAACTGTACTGCAGTCGATCTGGAACGCGGGCGGCAAGCCCGACATGATCATGGTC
>DATFVP010000048.1:0-6253 GCA_035260285.1 Methyloceanibacter sp. | reverse complement strand
AGAAGCCCCTCGCCCGCCACATAGTCGACGGCGGCGGTGCGCCCAAGCGTCAGATAGGCCTGCACGGGAATGCCGTGCTTCGCGGCCCATTCCTCGGAGGCAAGCAGCACGGTCGAGGCGCCGTCGGTGAGCGGGGTTGAGTTGGCTGCGGTGATGGTGCCACCGGCCTTGTCGAAGACCGGCTTCAGCTCCGCCATCTTCTCAAGCGAGATGTCCTCGCGGAGGTTGTTGTCGCGGAACACGCCTGCACAGGGAATCACGAGATCATCCATGAAGCCATGGTCGTAGGCGGCAGCCGCCTTCTTGTGGCTTTCATAGGCGAGCAGGTCTTCGGCCTCGCGGGTTATTCCCCATTCCTTGGCCATCAGCTCGCAATGCTCGCCCATGCTGAGCCCCGTGCGCGACTCGGTGACCGAGGGCGGCTGGGGAGCAAGCTCAGCCGGGGTGAAGCCTTTGAACACGCCAAGCTTCTCGCCGAAGCTTCTCGCCCGCGAAAGCTGCACCAGCCGCTGGGCGAAGTTCCGCTTGAACACGATCGGCGCATCGCTCGTGGTGTCGCAGCCGAGCGCAATGCCGCAGTCGATCTGGCCGGTGGCGATCTTGGCGCCAAGCCCGAGCGCTCCTTGCAGGCTTGTGCCGCAGGCCTGCATCATGGTGATGGCTGGCGTGGTTGGGGAAAGCGCGCTGCCGATCACCGCCTCACGCGCGAGATTCCAGTCCTTGGAGTGGGTGACGACGGCGCCGCCGACCACCTCGTCGACATGCGCGCCGTGCAGCGAGAACCGGTCGATCAGGCCGGTGAGCGCCGCGGTCAGCATGTCGAGATTTGACAGTTCGGCATAGGAAGTATGCGAGCGGCAGAACGGGATTCGCACCCCGCCGAGCACCGCGACACGCCGCATCCCTTGTTCCTTCATGATGGCTTGAAGACTCCTTCGCCGCGTGCGCCGCTCACGCCGCCTCAGCCGCAGTGGTCGCGGCCTCCTGGCTGCGGCGGTAATGCAAAGGCCCGCCGCGGAAGGGCGCAAAGCCGGTGCCGAAGATCACGCCGGCATCGACGTGATCGGCATTGGCTACGATCTCGTCGGAAAGGGCGCGCTCGCATTCGTCGAGCATTGGCTTGATCAGCTCGCGACCGAGACGATCGAGCTCAGCGTCGTTGTATTTCGTCTCGCTGCGCTTGGGCTTGCCGTTCTCCCAAACGTAAAAGCCCTCGCCGGTCTTCTTGCCGAGCTTGCCGGCGCTGACCAGCCGCGACAGTGGATTGTCCTGCGGTGTACCGGAGCCAAGCTCGGCTCCGACCTTATTGGCGATGTCGAGGCCGACCAGGTCCATGAGCTCGAGCGGCCCCATCGGCATACCGAATTTGAGCGCGGCCTGATCGATCTTGTCGCGCGGCGTGCCTTCCGCGTAACGGCGCACGGCCTCCATCATGTACGGGGTCAGCACGCGATTGACGAGGAAGCCGGGGCAACTCTTAACGATCAAAGGCAGCTTCTTGATGGCGGCGACGAAAGCTGTCGCCTTGCGCACCTCCTCCTCACGCGTACTTTCCCCGCGCACAACCTCGACCAGCGGAAGCTGCGCGACCGGATTGAAGAAATGGATGCCGACGAGCCGGCCTGGCTCCTTCAGCGGCTTGGCGATGTCCTCGATGCTGAGCGATGACGTATTGGTGGCGAGAACGGCGCCCAGCTTCACCTCGGCTTCGAGGTCCTGGAACAGCTTCTGCTTGACCTCGAGCTTCTCAACGATCGCCTCGATCACCACATCGGCGTGCTTGATATATTTGCCCTTCGGGTCGGCGATGAGGCGTGCCACCGCAGCATCGATTGCAGCCTGGCCGCGGAGCTGCTTCTTGAACAGCCCTTTGGCGCGGGCGAGCGCCTTTTTGAGCTGGCTCTCGTCGAGGTCCTGCAAGCTCGCCTGCATGCCGCATACCACGCACCAAGCGGCGATGTCGCCGCCCATGGTGCCGGCGCCGACCACATGCACGAATTTCGGCTTGGAGCTGTTCTTCGGCGCCTCGTCCTTCAGCATCTCGGAGAGCAAGAACACGCGGCGGAGATTGCGCGAGGTGTCGCTTGCCATCAGCGGCGCGAAGATCTCGGTTTCGGCCGTGCGCATGCGGGCGGGATCGTCGCCGTACTGCTCGAAAAGATCGATCAGCCGGTAGGGCGCGGGGTAGTGGTCCTCGCGCACCTTCTCAGCCGTCTTCGCGCGCATCTGCTTGGCGAGCAACGAGCGCACCGGCTGCTTCAGCATCATCTGCTTCCACCAGGGCATGCCTTTGGAGCGGCGCTTCTGCAGCACCGCTTTCCGCGCCGCCCAGCGGAGATTGTGATGGGTGGGGACGACCTGATCGATGAGGCCCATGGCCTTCGCCGCGGTCGGACGCAGCATGCGGCCGGTGAGCATCACAGTCATGGCGTCCATGGGGCCGGCGAGCTGAATGGACCGCACCGTTCCGTTTAGTCCCGGGAAGATTCCGAGCTTCACCTCGGGAAAGCCCAGCCGCGTGCTCTCCTCGCGGTCGGCAATGCGGTAGTGGCAGGCGAGCGCGAGCTCAAGCCCGCCGCCAAGGCAGAAGCCGTGAATGGCGACAACCACAGGCACCGGCAGCTTGTCGATGCGGTCAAGCAGGCCAAGCGACTCCTTCACCACTTCTTTCACTTGCGGCTCGGTGGCGAAGCGCGAGAACTCGCGGATGTCGGCGCCGACGAGAAAGCCGGTGGGCTTGGCGCTCATCAGCACGAGACCCCTGATCTCGCCGTGAATGGCGGCGGTCTCAGCCCATTTGATAATCTCGCCGAGCTCCTCGGTGAGCCTGCGCCCCATCGAGTTCACCCGCTCGCCTTCGCGGTCCATAAGCGCCCAGGCGATGCCCTCGTAGTCGACTGATAGGCGCCAATCGTGAAGCGTGGGAAGCGGCGTCGGCATGGTGATCCTATTCGGCGGCAATCGGGTCTTTCGGAGGAGCGAACTTCGCCGGCCCGCCGCGGTGTGCCGGCTGCCGGTGCGACACGTCCGCCGGGTCGAAATGATCGACGGCGATCACGCGGGCCGTGAGATCGCGAATCTCAGCAAGCATGCGGGCTTCGTCCTCGTTAATCACGCCCTTTTTCTCGGCTTCGCCGATCCAGTCATTGTTGTAGTAGAGGTGCACGTCGCCCTTGCGGATGGCACGCTCGAGTTTCTTGTCGGCTTCCTCTGCGGCAATGACCTTGATCAAGGTGTGCTCCAGTAGGCCGATCCGGTCATTCGGATCGTCGGTGTTGAAAATGTCGCGGGTCAGGCGGTCGCGGAACTCGCCGGGCTGCAGAGCTTGCCGCACGATCGCCTTGCCCTGGCTATCCGATGCGGGGTTACGCGCAAAGCCGTACGGGAACACCAGAGGCCGCATGATGAGACCGACCCAACGAATCGGGAAATTATCGAGCGTACCGGCAAGCGCCTTGTCGAAGCGGTGGAGACAGTTCTCGGCGCAATAGTCGACGAGCTTCAGATCGGCGCGCGGGCAACCGTCGTCCTCGTAGCGCTTCAAGATGCAGGACAAGAGGTAAAGCTCGGTCAGAGCGTCGGCCATGCGGCCGGTGATCTTCTGCCTCACCTTCAGCCCGCCGCCCAGCAGCGCCACGGTCGCGTCAGCGACGAGGGCGAAGGATCGCGAGGCGCGGGCAAGCTGCTTCCACCATCGCCGCGTCGCTCCCGCGTTGGGCGGGGCGCCGGCAAAGGCGCCGAGCGTGAGGTTATGGAAGAGCGCGCCGAAGATGTTTGACACGGTGAAGGCCACATGACCATCGAAGGCGCACTCGAAGGCCGGCACGCCAAGATCCTGATCAGGGTCCTGCAACGCCTCGATCTCGGTGAAGAGATAAGGATGACTGCGCAGCGCCCCTTGAGCGAAGGTGATCAGGGTGCGGGTGAGAATATTGGCGCCTTCCACGGTGATGCACACCGGGACCATCTGATAGGCGCCCTGGATGTAATTGGACGGCCCGTCGCAAATTCCGCGACCTCCGTGAATGTCGAGCGCGTCATTCACGCTCTGCCGCATGCGGTCGGTCGACATGCATTTGAGTAGCGCCGAGATCACGGCGGGCTGCTCGCCAGCAGAGACCATAGAGGCAGTGACCGCGCGCGCGGCTTCGAGCCCGTAGGCATTCTCCGACATGCGCGCCAACGGCTCTTCCACGCCCTCCATGTAGCCGATCGGCAGGTTGAACTGCTTGCGGAGCCGGGCGTAGGCGGTGGTGTTACGGAGTAGAGTTTTGGCCGCTGCAGCGCTTGTGGCTGGCAGTGATATGGAGCGGCCAGCGGCGAGGCAGCTCATCAGCATGCGCCAGCCCTGCCCTGCCCGCTCCTTGCCGCCGATGATCCAGTCGATCGGCACGAGCACGTCCTTCCCGGAGGTTGGGCCATTGGGAAAAGCCGCACCTGCCGGAAGATGCCGCCGCCCGATCTCCACACCAGGATGATCGGTCGGGATGAGCGCGAGCGTAATGCCGACATCCTCGCCGCGCCCGAGCAGGTTGTCCGGATCGAACAGGCGGAAGGCGAGGCCGAGCAGCGTGGCGTTCGGCGCAAGGGTGATATAGCGCTTGTCCCAGGTGAGCTCGATGCCCAGCGATTCCTTCCCCTCGTACCAGCCTTTGGTGACCACGCCGATATCGCGCATTGAGGCGGCGTCGGATCCCGAGAACGGTCCGGTGAGGGCAAAGCACGGAATCTCGTCGCCGCGCGCAAGCCGTGGCAGGTAATGGGCCTTCTGCGCTTCGGTGCCGTATTTCTCAATCAGCTCGCCGGGCCCCAAAGAGTTCGGCACCATGACGATGGTGACGCCGTCGGGGCTGCGCGATGAGATCTTGCCGAGCACGAGCGATTGGGCCTGCGCCGAAAAGCCTAGGCCGCCGTGCTCCTTGGAGATGAGCATGCCGAGAAAGCCCTGCTCGCGGACGAAGCGCCAGATGTCCTCGGGCACGTCGTGCAACTCGTGGCGGATGCGCCAGTCGTTGAGCTTGCGGCAAAGCTCATCGGTAGGGCCATCGAGGAAGGCGCGCTCTTCAGCGGTGAGGGTGATGGGGCTGACCCGGCGGAGCCGCGTCCAGTCTGGCGTGCCGGAGAAGAGCTCGGCGTCCCAGCCGACGGTGCCGGCTTCAAGCGCCTCGCGCTCGGTCTCGGAGATGGTGGGCATTGCGCCCTTAAGCGCGCGATAGGCCGGCATCACCACGTAGTCGTGCTTGAGGCGCGGAAAGGTGAGCGCAAACAGGCCGCCGGCGAGGAGCCAGCCGAGAACCGCCCAAAAATTGAACATCGGCGCGTGCACATGGCCGGAGCCGAGGCCCATTTGCAGGCCCAAGGTGAAGGCGGCAATTGCGGCCGCCCAGGCCCAAAGCGGCGCACGGTTCATAGCGAGCGCGAACAGAGCCGTAAGCGACAGAAGCGCGAAGTTGAGCTCAGCCATGGGGACTCTCCGACCGACCCTTTGCCCCTGCCTGCCCTGCGCCCGACGGTATCAAGGCCATTGTTCTTGTGACGGACCTCGATTCGGTCAGTTCGGCCTGATGACTTCTATGGTCCGGCTCCGTCATCGACTCAAGCTCTTTTCTGGCTTGCTAGACCTATTGGCAAGTCGGGCTAGAGCAACGCCGAGCAGGCCTTTGCCCCTCTTCGCAGGCGAAGTCATACCAGCAGATTAACGGTGAGAGCCCAAAAAACGAACTTTGCCAAGAACGCGCGGTTTATTTGTTGCGCGTTCCGAAACGGCCCCCAGCCCCTCACATGCGCGGGACGCGCCGTTCGACTTGACGGTTAGAAGCCCTGGCCTTCCCGACCGGGGGCTTCTTCTTTTCTTCATGCCAACTTGCTAAATTGGTTGCGATGGCGTTTTCCACGCCATCAGACACGCAGGGAATTCGGAGAAGCTTCGGTCGCCCCCCGTCGGGGCTTCTTCATGTCATCCTTCGGTGCGTAATCGTACCAAACTCAATCTCATACTTCCTTTTTTTGGACTCAGTGACATCGCAGGTTTTGCTCGATGATTCGTGCGCGGGTGACGTGGGCTAGAGGAGCCTCGGACGGGGGGGAAACTGTTCCGAGGCTTCTCCTTTTAGCTGATGAGGTGTGCAAAGCGTTCACTGGCCTATCCATGAGCGGAAGCCGGGTGACGCTGCCCTTCTCGCCATGCTGAGACGCGCTTCGAAGCTCGTCATGGATAGCAACGGCACCGACAAGATCGAGTTTGACACTCTCT
>DATFVP010000047.1:0-3458 GCA_035260285.1 Methyloceanibacter sp. | reverse complement strand
GCTCCCCGCACAGGAATTCCTCAAACGTCGCCATCCCGCCTGGAACCTGGTCGGCCGCGTGCACTTCAACCTTGCCGAGAACCGGAAGGACGCGGACGCACCGTTCGCGTTCCTGGCGACCTACACGACCGCGCTTTCGATCGAGGGAAAGGTGCAGCATCTGCCGCTCGGCAAGGCGTTCAAGGATTATGCCGGAGCGAGAAACCACAAGCGTCTCCTGTCGCTGCTGATGCCCGTCCAACGCGCGGCCGAGAGGTGCGCCTGGCTAAGGGCCATGGTCGATGCGGGCGAAATCTACCACCCGCTGCGCTGGAATCCGGCGCAAGCGCTGCAATTCCTGAAAGACGCACCGGCACTAGAAAGCTCCGGCGTGGTCGTGCGCATGCCGGCGAGCTGGCGCATGAATCGCCCCGCCCATCCCCAGGTGAAGGCGACGGTCGGCGGCAAAGCACCATCGCAGCTTGGGATCGATGCGCTGCTCGACTTCGAGATGGAGGTGACGCTCGACGGGGAAACGCTGTCGAGTGCCGAGATCAAGCGGTTGCTGGCGCATTCGGAGGGCCTCGCGTTTATCCGCGGCAAGTGGGTCGAGGTCGATCAGGTCCGACTTGCCCACACGCTCGAGCAATTCGAGGCGATCGAGCGCCGCGCCGCAGATGAAGGCCTGTCGTTCGGCGAGGCCATGCGGCTGCTCGCCGGGGCGGGCATTACTGGTGATGGCGCCGCCGAACCGGCCGTTATCGACTGGAGCCAGACCGTGGCCGGGCCATGGCTCAAGGAGACCCTGGCGCGGCTGCGTCGGCCTGAGGGGCTCGCCCGCATCGATCCCGGAGCATCGCTCCAGGCCACACTCAGGCCCTACCAGCAGGCCGGCGTGCAATGGCTCCATCTGCTTGCCAAGCTCAGGCTCGGTGCCTGCCTTGCCGACGATATGGGACTTGGCAAGACCATCCAGGTGCTGACACTGCTGCTGGTGCTGAAGCGCGAAGCCGGCGACGAACCGAGGCCTAGCCTGCTCGTGGCACCCGCCTCGCTGCTCGCCAATTGGACCGCGGAGATCGGTCGGTTCGCGCCGAGCTTGAAGCCCCTTGTGGCCCATCCTTCCGCAATGCCGGCCGAGCAGCTGAAATCGAACGCAGCCCAAAGTCTTGCCGGTGCCGATCTCGTCATCACCAGTTACGGCTCCCTGTCGCGTGTCCCCTGGCTCGGCTCCACGCCTTGGCGGCTGGCCATTCTCGATGAAGCTCAGGCGATCAAGAATCCGGCGGCCAAGCAGACCAGGGCAGTCAAGGCGCTCAAGGCCGAGACCCGCATCGCGCTCACCGGCACGCCGATCGAGAACCGCCTTGGCGACCTGTGGTCGATCTTTGACTTCGTCAATCCCGGGCTGCTGGGTTCGGCTAAGCAGTTCTCGGACTACGCCAAGGGTCTAGCCGAGCGGCCACAGAACCCGTACGCACCACTCCGCGACCTGGTGCGGCCTTACATTCTGCGGCGCCTCAAGACGGACAAGAGCATCATCGCCGACCTGCCCGACAAGACGGAGGTCAAGACCTTCTGCCCCCTGAGCCGCAAGCAAGCGGCACTCTACAGCCAGGCCGTGGAAGAGCTGGCGGACCAGCTCGAGCGGGTTGATGGCATTCAGCGCAGAGGTTTGGTGCTCGCCTTGCTGATGCGGCTGAAGCAGATCTGCAACCATCCTTCACAGTGGCTCGGAGACGGCGCCTGGGTGGAAGCCGACAGCGGCAAGCTCGGGCGACTGCGGGACATCACGGAGGTGATCGCCGCTCGCCAGGAGAAGGCGCTCGTGTTCACCCAGTTCAAAGAGACGACGGGGCCGTTGGCGGCCTTCCTGGGCGCCGTGTTCGGGCAGCCGGGCCTCATGCTGCACGGCGAGACGGAGGTGAAGAGGCGAAAGGATCTCGTCCGCCGCTTCCAGGAGGATGATAGCGTTCCGTTCTTCGTGCTGTCCCTCAAGGCGGGTGGTGCCGGGCTCAATCTCACCGCGGCCTCGCATGTCATCCATTTCGACCGGTGGTGGAACCCGGCGGTTGAGAACCAGGCCACCGACCGCGCCTTTCGGATCGGCCAGACCAGGAACGTGCTTGTGCACAAGTTTGTCTGCCAAGGCACCGTTGAGGAAAAAATCGAGCACATGATCGAGTCGAAGAAGCAGCTCGCAGGGGACTTTCTCGAAGGCGGCGCAGACATGCATCTCACCGAGATGGGGGACGAGGAGTTCCTGAAGCTGGTGGCTCTCGACCTCGGTGCTGCGATGAAAGAGGGTGAGCGATGAGCTACTACGAATGGCGGCCCTATGTCCCCGTCGCAGACAGGCGGCGGAAAGCCGAGAAAAAGCTCGCCAAGCTCAAGATGAAGGGCCAAACCATCGATCCCGTAAGGATCGAGGGTCGCACGATCGCCAAGTCGTTCTGGGGCCGGTCGTGGTGTACCAACCTCGAGCGTTACAGCGATTTCGCGAGCCGCCTTCCGCGCGGCCGGACGTATGTGCGCAATGGTTCCGTTCTCGATCTGCAGATCGCCAAAGGCCAGGTGAGGGCGCAGGTCAGCGGCTCCAAGCTCTACTCGGTGAAGATCACGATGGCGCCGGTCACGGGGGCTCGCTGGAAGGCCATTTGCAGAGATTGCGCGGGATGCATTGATTCGCTGGTGGAGCTGCTGCAGGGCCGCGTGTCCAAGGGCGTCATGGACAGGGTTTGCCGCGAGGGCGACGGGCTCTTTCCCGCGCCCCGAGAGATTAGGATGTCCTGCAGCTGCCCTGACTGGGCCGACATGTGCAAGCATGTCGCTGCCGTGCTCTACGGCGTCGGAGCGAGGCTCGACCACAGCCCGGCGCTTCTGTTCAAGCTGCGCGGAGTTGACGCGGACGAGTTGCTCGCACGAGCCGGTGAAGACAGTCCTCTGCCAAGATCAGCGCCGGCCGCAACCAAAGTGCTGGATGAAGGCGATGTCGCCGCCCTGTTCGGATTGGAGATGGACGCCGAGCAGACCTGGGACAACCCTACCAGCGCGAAGCACCAGCGCCCCAAGACGTCGAAACGCCCGAACGGACCCACCGGACGTAAGGCCGCCACGAGCAAGGAGCGTATTGGGCCACGCACAACCCGGCGGGTGACCACACCAAGCCCGACGAGGGCTCTCAAGAGGCAGGCAAGTCGCACCGGATCCGGCCGCAGCCGCACCTAACCGAATTGCCCAGAGCGCTGCCACTATAAAATTCATATCGCGATTGCAACAACATGGGTGTTCGCAGTTTCATCCTGTCCGGCGCGCCATGTAGCAACAAATAATTGCATTGAGGCTTTTCTGACAGAATCGTTGCCGCACCCGACGCGAATTGCGTTTCGAGATGCAACAAATGGGTAGCAAACTCATGGCACGACCGGTCGAAGCGGCCCGTCTACATAAGCCGGGATGCTTCTGGTTTCTGGTGCGCA
>DATFVP010000046.1:0-3228 GCA_035260285.1 Methyloceanibacter sp. | reverse complement strand
CAGTTCGCCACGCAACCCAAGCCCCAGGCCGAGTTCAACCGGCGGCTCTATTACGGCCCGACCAATCCGGCGGCGTTCGAATTCATCCCGCACGACATCGCGGTTGTGCTTCCGACCTACCGCGACAATCTCGCCGTTTCGATCCGGGAGGACGACGAATGGGAGGCAGACCGGATCGTCGCGCTCGAACAGCGCTTCATGCAGTGGCTCGCCTCCTAGCACGGCGGCGGCGGGGGAAGTGAGAATGAGCCAGGACCTGGTGCTCTACGAGACCGACGCGAAAGTTGGTTTCGTCACGTTGAATCGCCCGGAAAAGCTCAATGCGCTGAGCATGGTTCTGCGCCGCGAGCTTGCCGCGACGCTGACCAGGGCGGACGAGGATCCGGCGACCAGCGTGGTGGTGCTGCGCGGCGCCGGCCGCAGCTTTTGCGCGGGCTACGACCTCGCCGGCGGTTCCAGCAGCGAGGCTTGGCGCCACGATGCGCTTAAATATCACGAGCGGCTCGGCACCAGCCTCGCGCTTGAGCTGATGCCCTGGTACATGCGCAAGCCCGTGCTTGCCTCGGTGCAGGGGCACGTGCTCGGAGCCGGCTGCGAGCTCGCGATGTTCTGCGATCTCACGATCGCGGCGGACGATGCGATGTTCGGCGAGCCGGAAGTGAGATACTCGCAGGCCGGGCCCGGCTTCGTGATGCCGTGGATCATCGGCTTCAAGAAGGCGCGCGAGCTCCTCTATCTTGGCGACATGATCGACGCGCCGACGGCGCTCGAGCTCGGCATGGTCAACCGCGTCGTGCCGCGCGACGATCTATCCAAGGCCACGCTGAAATTTGCCGGGCGCATGGCGCTGATCGCCCCCGAGGCGCTCGCCGCCACCAAGCTCGCCATCAATCGCGGTGCCGATGCCGCCGGATTTCGCAACGCGATGCAGGCCGGCATCGACGTGGTGGCGCCGCTCTATGCCGCGCAGACCGAGGTCGGTACACGGTTCCGCGAGCTCGCCCGCAAGGAAGGATTGGGCGCCGCTTTGAAATGGCGCAAGGCTCAGTTCGAAACGTGATCGCAAAGGCTCCTGGGCACTTCAGATGAATGCGCCGCATGATCGGACTTGGCATGCGATCGACGGCGGAGATCCAGCCAGCGTCTGCACGTAAAAGGAGCCGAGCTTTCTCGACCAATTGCGCCCGCCGCTTTACGCGAATAGCTCGCGGTCGCGGATTTTGCGCGCGTCAACGTAGTCCTCGTTCCACCAGGGCTTCTCGCCGGCTTTACGCGGCGGCTTGGCGAGCTGCAGTTTCTTGCGGGCCGTCTTAGCCTCCTGCTGCGCCACGCGAAAATGGTAGTGGTCGAATATGCGTAACGCCTCGATCGTGTAGGACACTACGACGCGCCGATCGCGCACCAGCATCAAGTTCTCGCCATTCTTCGTATCGGCAGGATTCGAGAAATTGTAGGAGCCAAGATAGACGCGGGCACTCGGCTTGTCGAAGTCGATGACCACAAACTTGTGGTGCATGCGGGTGCCACCAGACTTGCCTGCCTGCCCGGTCGGCTCCTTATTGAAGGGCTTCGGAACGTTCTTCGTAAGCGCAGAGGCAAACACGGGCGCAACATTGCCGTCAGGCTTTTGCAGGTCGATCCCGCCTACCCTCTTGTCCGAGATCCCATAGACGAAGACGTTCTTCTTTTTGGTCACCTTCTTGATCGCGTCGAGGACGGCACCCGGCGTCTCGAACAGGAATGCCAGAGAATAAAAAACGCAGGACGTCGCCTTCGTCCCGATGTCTTGACCGATCTTCGAGAGCAGCGCGTTCGACGCCGAGTGCGGCGAGAAGGCAACGCGCGCGTCGATGTCCGCGAGGCGGAGATCGGTTAGCTTGGCCGATGGCGACTCTCGGAACGTATCCGCAGAGTCAAAGTAGTTCTCAAAGGCCGTGAGGAACAGCTTCACCGGGCTGCGGCCTTCGAGCACCATTGCGTTGTTGTTCTGAACGAAGAAGCCGCGCCAGCTCAAATTGGTTGAGCCGCACACCACCTTTTTCACCTTCGGTCCATCCACAACGATGGTCTTGTTGTGCTGCAGTCTCGACATGTGCTGCCGTTTTACATTCGAACGGCCGGCGGAAGCTACTAGTCGTTTCTCGGCCTGGCTCTCGGCCGCGGTGGACTTCTTGTGATCCTTGCTATCGTCGATGATGACCTTGAGGCGCTTGCCAAGCTTGGCGAGTCGGTCGACCACCTCCGGCTCGTTGAGGTCATACGCGATGACGCGAACTTGGGCTTTGTCTTTGATCGCCTGATCGAGTGTATCCAGGATCGCTTCGCGCCCCTCAAAACCCATCCACGCCAGCGCCTCGTCTTTCTTGGGATGCGTCGGTTTGAACTTCAGCCCCTTGTCGGCGTTGTCCGGGATCAACTTCGAGATCGGCCCGAATTTCGCATAGCGGTCCACGAAGGCCTGCGACGACACGAAGCCACGGGTGAAGCAGACGTTGAGCTTTCCGGGAAACGTCTCGCGTCGAAGCTCGATCCTCGCCTCCTGCGGATCGCCGTAACTCAGTTCGTCTCGGGAATTCATGAAGACGGGCGTGACCCGATAGACGAACTCACCGTCAAGATCGGCGTTGCGCGGGAAATGTACCCAGCGAAATTTCTGGATCGGCGAGAGCATGGTCGATAGTTGGTCGGGATTGACCGCGCCATCCACGCCCGGGAAGGCAATGCGGTTCTTGAGCGGAAAAAAGCGGTCGCCGCCCGGTTCCTTGTACTCGATCGCAAAGCCGACGAAATCGTTCGGCGGCTTCCCCTTCTTCCAGTTCATGCCCAGCAGGAGCATTCCGTCACCGCGGTGCAGCTTCAGGGTAAAAAGCGCCCTCGCGTTCGTGCCGCTAACTTGAAATTCCCCAGCCATTGGCGGTCCTCAGTGCGCACGCTGAGTGCAGTCGAGACCTCAAGGAATGAAATAGTAGGGATTGGGCAGCTTAAATGAGCACTCGGCGGATTTGCCTTTGAGATCTTCCAGGTCGCTGTCCTGGTCGCCGATATTCGCAAGGATGGTGTACTTTTCCGCCACCTTGTCGCGTTCCCCGCTTTTGAAGGGTACGATCGAGCCATGCTGATCGTCGGGCCGGGTCGCGACCCCCGCCCAGCCGTTGAATCCGGCGCGGTCGAGATTCCACAGCGTTGCCTGGCGCTGCTTGTCGCGGCGGCCGGTGATGAAGAACACCG
>DATFVP010000045.1:0-4634 GCA_035260285.1 Methyloceanibacter sp. | reverse complement strand
GCCGGTCCACCAGGCGAAAAGCTCGGTCAGGAATTTCATGCGTGATGATCGCCGCTTAAGGTCGGCCGGACTATGGCGGGAGGCCAAGCCTCTGTCCAGCCGGGAGGCGCTCCGGGCACGCTTCGCTTTCTCCCCCACTTATTATTTCGATTTCTCCCCCACTTATTATTATGGACGGTGAGGTCTTATTATGGACGGTGAGGTCGACGCGCCGAGGATAGATTCAGATTGTCGACGGCTTTTTGATCCGGATTATCCACGACTGGTAATCGGAGGATCGGAGCGCGATTTGTTGTTTAAGGGCAAGGGGCAGACATGGAAGCCACGAAAAATTTGCACAGCCCATCCCCAACCGGTCGCAGATATGGTAGAATCCATCGAAGCCGATAACCATATATTGATGACTTAATGGTCGAATCGCCCCAACTTCACAAGTTCGATTCTGGGACTGAAAGCCGGGGGAAAGACGGAATGCGGATCGAAAGACGTTTTACTGAGGCTGGCAAATCGCCCTACGACGCTATCCCCTTCCGGGAAAGCGCGAGCGAGATCCGCAATCCAGACGGCTCGGTGGTCTTCCACCTCGAGAGTTTCATAGTGCCGGCTCATTGGAGCCAGGTGGCCGCCGATATCCTTGCCCAGAAATACTTCCGGAAGGCAGGCGTGCCAGCTGTCGCCAAGAAGGTCGAGGAAGAGACCGTTCCCTCTTGGCTCTGGCGGTCTATTCCCGACCAAAGGGCACTCGAGTCGCTTACCGAGAATGAGCGCTTCATCGGCGAAACCGACGCCCGCCAGGTGTTCGACCGGCTGGCCGGAACCTGGACCTATTGGGGCTGGAAGGCCGGATATTTCACCACCGAGGAGGATGCGAGCGCCTTCTTCGACGAGCTTCGCTACATGCTCGCCAAGCAGATGGGCGCGCCCAACAGCCCGCAATGGTTCAACACCGGGCTCCATTGGGCCTACGGCATCGACGGCCCGAGCCAGGGCCATTACTACGCGGACTTCGCCACCGGCGAGATCAAGCCCTCGGAGTCGGCCTACGAGCACCCGCAGCCGCATGCCTGCTTCATCCAGTCGATCGAGGACGACCTCGTCAACGAGGGCGGCATCATGGACCTCTGGGTGCGCGAGGCGCGCCTGTTCAAATATGGCTCGGGCACCGGATCGAACTTCTCAAAGTTGCGCGGCGAGAACGAGCCGCTGTCCGGCGGAGGCAAGTCCTCAGGCCTGATGAGCTTCCTCAAGATCGGCGACCGCGCCGCGGGGGCCATCAAGTCCGGCGGCACCACGCGGCGCGCGGCAAAGATGGTGGTGGTGGACATCGACCATCCCGACATCGAGAGCTACGTCAACTGGAAGGTGATCGAGGAGCAGAAGGTTGCGGCGCTCGTCACCGGCTCAAAGATCCTGTCCGAGCGGCTCAATGCCATCCTCAAGGCTTGCGTTAATTGCGAGGCTGACGGCGACGGCTGCTTCGATCCAAAATGCAATCCGGCACTGAAGCGCGAGGTGAAGGCCGCGCGCAAAGCAAAGGTTCCTGATAATGCAATCCGCCGGGTGATCCAATTCGCCCGCCAGGGCTATACCTCGATCCATGTCCCGGTCTACGACACCGATTGGGACTCCGAAGCCTATCGCACCGTCTCAGGCCAGAATTCGAACAACTCTGTGCGCGTCACCGACGAGTTCCTGCGCGCGGTCGAGGCCGATGCCGATTGGCACCTCACCTTCCGCAAAGACGGCAAGGTCGCCAAGACGGTCAAAGCCCCCGAGCTGTGGGAAGAGATCGGCAGCGCCGCCTGGGCCTGCGCAGATCCCGGCATCCAATTCCACACTACCATCAACGATTGGCACACCTGCCCTGCCTCCGGCCCGATCAGGGCATCGAACCCTTGCTCGGAGTACATGTTCCTCGACGACACTGCCTGCAATCTCGCCTCGCTCAATCTGATGGCCTTCCGTCGCGAGGACGGCAGCTTCGACGTCGAGGCCTACGAGCATGCCATCAGGCTGTGGACGGTGGTGCTCGAGATCGCGGTGACCATGGCGCAGTTCCCCTCGCGCCGCATCGCCCAGCTCTCCTACGAATACCGGACGCTCGGGCTTGGCTACGCCAATATCGGCGGCCTGCTGATGGCCTCGGGCATTCCTTACGACTCTGCGGAAGCGCGCTCTCTGTGCGGGGCGCTCTCAGCCATCATGACCGGAATCTCCTATGCCACGAGCGCCGACATGGCGCGGGAGCTCGGGGCCTTCCCGGGCTTCGAGCCGAACCGCGAGCACATGCTCAGGGTTATGCGCAATCACGCCCGGGCTGCAAGAGGCGAGGCTGAGGGCTACGAGGATCTCAAGACGGCGCCGGTGCCGCTCGACCACGCCTCCTGCCCCGACTCGATGCTGCTCGCCCGCGCCGAGCGTGCCTGGGACCGCGCCATCGAGCTTGGCCGGCAGCACGGCTACCGCAACGCGCAAGCCACGGTGATTGCGCCGACCGGAACCATCGGCCTAGTCATGGACTGCGATACCACCGGCATCGAGCCGGACTTCGCGCTGGTCAAATTCAAGAAGCTCGCGGGCGGCGGCTATTTCAAGATCATCAACCGCATGGTGCCCGAGGGCCTCGCCGCGCTCGGCTATGACGAGGCTCAGATCAAGCGCATCGTCGACTATGCCGTCGGCCGCGGCTCGCTCGCCGGCGCTCCAGGCGTCAATTACGAGACGCTCGCCGCGCGCGGCTTCACCGCCGAGAATATCGCAGCGGTAGAGAAGGCGGTGGCGACCGCCTTCGACATCAAATTCGCCTTCAACAAATGGACCCTCGGCGAGGCCTTCCTCACTGGGCCGCTCAAGCTGCCGGCTGAGCGCATCGACCAGCTTGATTTTGACCTCCTGGCCGAGATCGGCTTCGCCAAGCGGGAGATCGACGCCGCCAACGAATATGCCTGCGGAGCCATGACGCTCGAAGGGGCGCCGGGGCTCGACCCCAGGCATCTGCCGGTGTTCGACTGCGCCTCGCCTTGCGGCCGCAAGGGCAAGCGATACCTCTCGGTGGAAAGCCATATCCGCATGATGGCGGCGGCCCAGCCATTCGTCTCGGGGGCAATCTCCAAGACCATCAACATGCCGAACGAGGCGAGCGTCGAGGACTGCAAGGAGGCCTATCTCCTCTCCTGGAGGCTCGCGCTCAAGGCCAACGCGCTTTATCGCGACGGCTCAAAGCTGTCCCAGCCGCTCAACGCCCAGCTTCTGACCGACGAGGAGGACGAGCAGGAGGAGGTTCTGGCCTCCATCACCGCCGACCAGCCGCAGGCCCAGCGCGCCATGGTCTTGGCCGAACGCCTCACGCAGCGCGTGGCCGAGCTCGAGGAAGAGAAGGCGAGGCTCGAGCGTCACTTGCGCGAAGACCGTCGTGGTCTGCGGGAGAAACTGCCGGATAGGCGTACCGGCTATATCCAGAAGGCCGTGGTCGGCGGGCATAAGGTCTATCTGCACACCGGCGAGTACAAAGATGGGCGCTTGGGCGAAATCTTCCTCGACATGCACAAGGAGGGAGCGGCCTTCCGGTCGCTGATGAACAATTTCGCCATCGCCGTTTCGGTGGGCCTGCAGTATGGCGTCCCGCTCGAGGAGTTCGTCGAGGCGTTTACCTTCACCCGCTTCGAGCCTGCCGGCCTCGTGCGCGGCAATGCGGCGATCAAGAATGCCACCTCGATCCTCGACTACATCTTCCGGGAGCTCGCGATCTCTTATTTGGATCGGAAAGAGCTCGCGCATGTCAATCCAAACGAGAACGGCCATACCGGGGTCGGCTCGGGCGAAGACCAGAAGGTCCGCGAAGCTACCGAGTTCGAGACCGAGACCAGGGTGTCGCGCGGCTTCGCGCGCAAGCGGGCCGGAGACCAGGACAAGCTGCAATTGGCGAGCCTGAACCGCGTTCCGGCGGCCCGGGTAGCCGGTGCCGGCCCTGCTTTCGAAGCCGAGGCCAGCGTTGCCGAGCCCGTTACGGTGACGCAGACCGTGGCCCGCGCCGTCGAGGCCTTGGCCGAGCGGAGCGAGTCCGAATTGATCAGCGAAGCGCGCGTGAAGGGTTACGAAGGCGAAGCCTGTCAGGAGTGCGGGAACTTCACGCTCGTGCGCAACGGCACGTGTCTCAAATGCGATACTTGTGGCTCGACGAGCGGCTGCAGCTAAACGGAGACACGCTCTTGGCCATGATTCGACTCGCTGTTACTGCAATCGCACAGCCAGCTTGTCTGCTGCGTCGAAGCCCGTGGCGCGATGCCATCGGCGATCGAATTGCTCGCGAGCAAAATGAAAACGACGCGCCGAATTCTCTCTCGTCGATCGATTTCGTCCGCGAATGGTTACTGGAACGGCGACTTCCACGAATCAGAAATTGTTTGACATCGCCGCGCGATGCAGTATGCGAAATATTACGATAGGAAAAATTCGGGATCGCGAATCACTCACCGGATGCGACTCGACGTTCTTATCGATGAGCCCTGCGTTAAGACCTATGAAGGAAAGTGCGTGAACAATGCAGAGCTTTTCCTTCGTGCGCGATGCACGTGTCTCGAATGCGATGCGTGTGAAGCGACGAGTGGATGTAGCTAGAGTGAACTACCAGCCAG
>DATFVP010000044.1:0-2533 GCA_035260285.1 Methyloceanibacter sp. | reverse complement strand
CGCCCGCATGAGGGCGAGACCGCCCTTCACCAAGCGAATGGTCCGATCACGTAGCGAGGACGTCTTCCACATCTCCCCCTCGACGCGTCGCGCGCCGAACAGCACCTGGGCGATCTCTCGATAGGAAGCTTCGGCAAGATGGCCATCGAGCGCACGCACCATGGATACGAGGCGGTCACGGCGCTGCCGGGTGAGTGCAAGAGGTTCTCCAGCGTGACCCGCAGCGCGGCCCCCGATTCGCCGCCACAGGCACAGCGCTGCCTCGGCGCGCGTGGGGAGATCATCATCAAGCGGCATGACGATCGCCAGCGGCTGGTCTGGTGGAGCGTTACGCAGCCAGAGACGAAGCTCGCCCAGGTGGTTTCGGACGATGACGTATCGGCCATCCGCGCCGACGTGCTCGGCACGAGCAGCTCCGAGCTGTGCGAGGTCAAGCGGCTGAGCCCCAAACAAGCTATCCGGCGCAGGTTGGAGCAGAACGATTGTAGGCAGCACTTCTGGCCGCCAGAACACGGGCACCCGATCGGCGGCAAGCTTTGGATCGACCGGGAAAGCTCAGCCCCCAACGCCAGGCGAGGGCATCCCTTGTCATGCCCTCGGAACCGGCGTCGGAGGCGGCCCCTCGCACCATCGTTTCGTAGTCTTCTTGATAGGCCGGGTTACGGCGCAGGAATTCCCACGCAAAATCCGGCCGATTTAGGCGCTTCAAGTACTCATGTCCGGTCAGAGACCGCCAATCGGAGGCCGGTGGCATCGTTGGTCCCCAAAGATGCGTTACACGCAAAGGATGTCTGTCGGCCCCAAGCGGCAGATTCACGTGCAGGAGCGGCGTGGGGGAGTCGCACGCAGGACATCATGTGATGCCGTATGGACATCGCAACAAAAGCACCGGTTAGGAGTTTTGCAGATTCGGCCGCAGTCGTTCTTGTGAAGCTTTTGTGAATCGCCGCCCGCGCGAAACTTCCGGTACCCGATGATTTTCTCAAGCCGTGGTGATGGGGTAGTGCTCCGCTCGGCGCAAAGCCCGGGGGTGAAGGCGCGCGCTCAACGTTTTGCATGGGGGTCATGCGATGGGTGGCACGGACGGCCTGGGCCGCGCTCCAGCGCGAGAGGATACGCGGCTGCGGGTGCCCCGCCGTTGCGGAGGTCAACCAGAGGCCCTGCCCCGCAGAAGATGCTGATAGCCGTGCTCGGTCATCCATTTCGCGCGCGCCAAATGGCTCTCCCAGGCACGGCGCGCGCGCGCAGGCTCGCGCGAGGCATCGATGTGCAGGACGAGACGGGTCGCCTCGGTCCAGTTTGCTCCGTCGGCCTCGGCATCAAGGAGCCGGAGATAAGTGACAAGGTGCTCCTCGTCGTAGGAGGTCAAAGTCTCGGCGTCTGGGGCCGTATCGGCCACCGGCGGATCGAGCGGCGGTTGAGCCATGGAAACGTCCTAGATTGCGGCGAGGTCCATCGAAGCGCGACAACAGGCCGATCGAGCGAGCATATCCATCGATTCGCGACAACATCCTCCTGGATGTGTTTGACCGGCTGATCACGCGGCAGGGGGAATACATATTATAGGAGATAAACCTCATAGTGTGTAGCCGGCCACCCTTGCGCGCATGGACATGCGCAAGCTGGTCGGTCGAAACTTTGCGAGACTGCGGCTGGCGAAAGGCTTCACCCAGGAGCGTTTCGCGGAGCTTTCCGGGTTTACGCAGCAATATGTCAGTGGTCTCGAGCGGGGCCGGCGCAATCCGACCGTAGTGACGCTATACCACCTCGCGCAAGCGCTCGGTGTGAGTCATGTGGAGCTCATTACGCCCGATGACGAAGCCTTGCGCGAAACCGCAAAACCGCCCAAGCGGAAATAGAGAAAGCCGCAAGAGCTGCCGGTCCGGCACCACAGATCGGCGGCCTTGTACAAACCCGGCCGATTCCGATGAGTGGAGTCGGCGGGACAGTCGACGGCGTGGTGGCCGTAATGAGGCGCTTGTCGTTAGATAGGCCTCGAGCCACGACACGACCTCGCTAGAGCATCAGCTCAAGCTCCGCACGGAGAACGGCCGCACCGCTCACGCCGCGGTCGAGTGGATGGCGAGTGCCATCGCCGAGCGCGCGGCGCGAAGCCCCGCCCGGTCGCCCGGGCGGGGCTTACTGCCGGTCTACTCAGTCGCCGTTCTGCTTGCGGCTGCGCGACCAGATGAGGTTGAAGGTCTCGCCGTCCTCGACGAGGTTGGCGTAGATCGGAGCGGTGAAGCTCGGATCGTCCAGCTTGACCGAGAGGTAGTCGCGGCCCTCGCTGGAGCGCTTCGACCAGGCGGCCCCGATCTCGGCGCGGCCGACATAGACCCGATGGCTGGGGGCGTTTTCGCTGGCCCGGTTGGTCTCGGGGACGATGCGGACGCCCTTGGTCTGGACGCTCAGGGTGACGATCTCGCCCTGGTACTCGTGGCCGGACTTCTTGAAGGTGCCGATGCTTGCCATGTCACTTCTCCTTGATGTTCGAGCCCGCGACCATCGCGGCCTCGATGGCGATCTGCAGGCC
>DATFVP010000043.1:0-9583 GCA_035260285.1 Methyloceanibacter sp. | reverse complement strand
GAGTCGAGGGGCAAAATTGTGAAAGTGCTGGCCTTTGTCGCCGCTTCTCTCGCACTCATTGCCGCCATTTTGCCGGCCTCGGCCCAGACGGCCGAGACCCGGAGCGAGATTGTGCCCGATGTCTGGCAGGGCGACGTGCTTCGCCCTAAGCCGGAAATTCATCTCGACCGGATCCGCTTCATCACCGACAGCGACTATCCGCCCTTCCAATATTTCGACGAGGAGGGCGTGCTCACCGGCTTCAACGTCGACCTTGCCCGCGCCATCTGCGAGGCGATCGGGGTCGAGTGCGATATCAGGCCGGTGGAGTGGGAAGATTTGTACACCGATCTTGACAACGGCGAGGCCGACGCGGCCATCGCCTCGATTCGCATCGATGCCGAGGCTCTCACCAAGGCCGATTTCAGCAGCCGCTACTATGCGACGCCGGCGCGCTTCGTAACGCGCAAAGAAAGCGACTTCAAGGACATCCGCCCAGAGACCATCGAGGGGAAGAAAGTCGCCGTGGCGCGCGGGACCGGGCATGAGGCCTTCCTAAAGCAGTACTTCCCCACCGCTCAAGTTGTGCCCTTCGACAGCGCCGACGACGCGCAGATGGCGCTGAAGGCAGGTCAGGTCGATCTCGTCTTCGGCGACGGCATCGGGCTCACCTTCTGGCTCAACGGCGTGACCAGCGATGGATGCTGCGAGTTCCGCGGCGGTCCCTATTTCGACGCCAAATATTTCGGCGAGGGCGTGGGCATCGCGGTGAAGAAGGGCAACCGTCAACTGGTCGACATCTTGAATTACGGGCTCGAGCAGGTGCACGCCTCCGGGCGCTATGAAGGGCTGTTCCTGCGCTACTTCCCGATGAATTTCTTCTAGCGATTTCTGGCTTCGGGTTTCTGTTCCCTGAAGGGCAGCCACAAGCTCCAACCGAGTCGCGTCGGCGCCTCGCTCTGATAGGGGGTGAGGCCGATGGTCATGCCCTGATGCCCCGCCTTTGGTTGCGCAAGATAGGTTCCGAACAGCCGGTCCCATAGCGACAGATTGAAGCCATAGTTCCGGTCATGCTCGCTGAGGAGCACCGAGTGGTGCACGCGATGCATGTCTGGCGTCACGATAAACAGGCGCAACACCCGGTCTAGCCATGCTGGCAGCGCAATATTGGCGTGGTTGAACATGGCGCTGGCGTTGAGGATCACCTCGAACAGGAACACCGCGAAAGGCGAAGCACCGAGCAGTATCACCACGGCGATCTTCCACAGCATGGAGAGCGCGATTTCGACGGGATGAAAGCGCACCGCCGTGGTGACGTCGAAATCGCGGTCTGAGTGGTGCACCTGATGCAGCCGCCAGAAAACCGGCACTTTATGTGAGGCGAGATGCTGAACCCAGATAGCGAGGTCGAGCACGAGCAGCGCGATCACGAGCTTGACCCAATAGGGCCAGTCGACCTGATTGAGCAGGCCGAGCGCACGCTCCTTGGCAAAGAACGCCGCGGCGACCGCCGCCACCGGCACCGTCAGCGCCGCCATGACTCGCAGCACTAAAGTGTCGATGCCGGCGATGCCGAGATTGGTGAGCCAGCGCCGTGCCTTTGACACGCTGAGCCGCCGTTTCGGGCGCAAGAGCTCGATTGCCGCCATGAGGAGGAACACCGCGGCGAACACTGCAAGCCTGATGAGCCCATCGCTCTGGCCAAGAAGACCGTCCATTGGCGAAGACTAGCAGGAAGCGGGGAGCATTCCGATTAGTCGATCGTCTTGCCGGCGAGGCTCAAGCCAACCACGCCAGCCACCACGTGCCCGAGCGAGGCGAGCTTTACGAGGGTGAATGGCTCGCGGAAATAGGCAAAGCCGATCATCGCGGTGAGCGCCGTGCCGACGCCGGACCAGATGACATAACCGACAGCTCAATCCGGCGGAGCACGAAAATGACGGCACTCGCCGAGCAGATGTAAAACACAAACACACTGATCGAGGGGAGGAGGTCGGCGAAGCCTCGCGACAGCCTCATCGAGGTGATGCCGGCCACCTCGAACAGGATGGCGACGCAAAGAAAGATCCAGGCCATCCAGCTCAAGGCTACCGGCATCGTCGAAGGTCTTTTCGACTCACAGCGCTCTTCGCGCTTGCCCCACTCAACAGCGAAATTGCATGACGCCATGATGACAGTGGCGGACGGCGGCAGATGCCTTCTACAGCATTTCGAGGGGGCGGGCGCCGCGAGGCGCTGGAAAAGCGCCATCGAGCTCGGCGAGATCGGCTTGGGTGAGGGCCAGATCGAGCGCGGCCCGGTTCTCGCGCACATGCGCCGCATTCGTCGCCTTGGGGATCACCATCATGTCCTCGCGCCTGAGCAGCCAGGCGAGCGCCACTTGCGCAGGCGTTGCGCCGTGTCGCGCGGCAACGCGGGCAAGCGTGCGGTCGCGCAAGATGCGGCCCTGCTCGACGGGCGAATAGGCCATGATGGGAATACCACGCGCGCGGCACCACGGGATGAGATCGGCCTCGATGCCTCGCCGCGCGAGATTATAGAGCACCTGATTGGTGGCAACGGCGCCGCCGGGCAGCGCCGCCAGCTCCTCCATGTCGTCGGCGTCGAAATTACTTACGCCCCAAGCCTTGATCGATCCGTCGCGCAAAAGGGCCTGAAACCCGGCGAGCGTCTCCTTCAGAGGATAGCGCCCGCGCCAATGCAGGAGATAGAGATCGAGGCGGTCGGTGTTGAGACGCTTCAGGCTCCGCTCGCAGGCGGCAATGGTGCCGGCGCGTGAGGCATTCTGCGGCAGCACCTTGCTCACGATGAACACCTGGTCGCGGCGTCCCTCGATGGCCTCGGCCACGATCCTCTCGGCCTCTCCGTCGCCATACATCTCGGCGGTGTCGATCAGCGTCATGCCTAGGTTGAGGCCAAGCTTGAGCGCGGCGACCTCCTCGGCGCGACGGCGCGCGCTCTCGCCCATCCGCCAGGTACCCTGGCCGAGGCGTGGCATGGTTTCGCCTCCGGGGAGCTTGAGGGTTGGGATGCTTGACGCCGGCATGGGAAGCCTAACGTCGCGGCGCGCGCATTCGTTCGGGTGACGTCAGACTCTCGATGCGCTTGCGGCGAAGAAGGGGAGTGCGCTTGGAGCGCCGCCCCTGCTTTGCCGTCTCAGGCCCTCTTCGCTGCGGCGGCCGGTTTGGTCGCAGCGGCGGGTTTGCGTCTCTTCTCTTCGCGCTTGGATTGGAGCTGGAAAGCAAGCACAAGCAGCAGCACGCCGAACACCAGCGCATAGGCGCCAAGCCACCAGGTCAACACCACGGCGCCGACCACCGGCGCGATGAGCAGCACCACGCCGAAGATGATCGAGGCGATGCCGCCAAGGGCAAGCCACCAGCGCCCGTGGTCGATGTTGAGGCGGAAGGCAGCAACCAGCATCAGCGCGCCTGAGACGAGCGCCCAGACGGCGATCAAAAGAACGAAGGCGACCGCGGTGATGGCGGGCCACAGAAAGGCCACCACGCCGGTAGCGATATCGACAATGCCTTCGAGGATGAGCAGGCCCCAGCGCTCGCCGTTCTGTGCGGCCTTGATGCCTGAATAGATGGCGAGGACGCCGTCGACCAGCATATAGGCCGAGAACAGAAGCACGAGTGCGAGGATCGCGGCGGCTGGCACCAACAGGGAGATCAAGCCGAAGATGATGCCGAAGATGCCTCTCAACCCCACCACCCACCAACGCTCGGCGAGAACCTCGCTCAACGCGTCGCAGCGCGCTGGGTCGTATTCGAGAATATTCTTCCCGGACCATGCGGTTGCCATGCTTGCCTCCTTTGGAGAATTGTTTGCCAGGTTCGTTGATCGTGCGAAAACGAACAGTTGTTAAGGCGCGACTGGCGCCCATAATGCCGCCAATCAAACGCACCAAGGCGTTCTTTTTTCCAAATTTCCACATTCGGGAGCGCGCAATCGCCATTCTCGGCGCCATTGGAGGGCTCGGCTCAAGACCTGATAGGCGTCATCGCTCCATCATCGATCTCGCGAGCCTGAAATAAATCTGCCGGTACCGCCGGTGCGGGGAGGAGGGGAATCTACTCTCGCCGATCATCCATGCCGCGAAATGAAATTCTGCGCAAAACCCAACTGACACAAGCTCGCGCGAGGCCCTCGCGCTCCGAGTCACGCCCTCGTCTTTATTCCGGCGTTTGATCCGGAATAAGCATTTAAGAGCGAGTGAAACTCGAAGGGGGCGAGATGCGGAAGGCGCCACTAACGGTCGGCGTAGTCGGCGGTGGATTCACCGGCGCGGCGGCTTCCATCGCCTGCCTTGCCCGCATCGACCGGCCGTTCCGCCTCGTCGTGGTTGAACCGAGCGCTTCGCTTGGGCGTGGCGTCGCCTATGGCGCGCATCATCCCTTGCATCTTCTCAATGTGCGCACCCGCGATCTTTCGGTTCGCGCCGGCCAGCCGGGCGATTTTCTGAACTGGGCCTTTCGCCAGCTCGATCAGGGCGAAAATCATGCCGGCCTGCATGAAGGCCTCGCCCACACCTTCCTCCCGCGCCAGCTCTTCGGCGAATATGTGCGCCAGCGCTTCTTCGATTCTGTTGAGGCAAAGCCTGACGTCGAGCTGAAAATCGTCAATGCGGTGGCGACGGCTTGCATCAGCGATGGCGGCCGCTTCAGGCTGCGGTTCGAGCGGTCTGAGCCGCTTGAGGCCGATAGCGTGCTGCTCGCCACGGCCTACGGTCTCCGTCCATCGGGGCTGACCGGGGCGCATCCACCCTTCGAAGCACTCCCGTCCGATCGCCTAACCTCTGCAAGGTCGATGGCGCTGATCGGCTCAGGTCTCACTATGGTCGACGTGCTCATGAGCGCGCGGCGCGAGGGGTTTCAAGGCAAGGCCATGGTGATCTCACGGCGCGGGCAACTTCCGCGCCCTCATGCGGCGAAAGGCGTCGTACCGCACGAGATTGGACTTCCGCGCTCCAAACGCATGTCAGGCGTGACCGGATCGGTCGCCATCGCGTGCGCCGCGGCTGAGGCGCACGGCACACCTTGGCAGTCGGTGATCAACGGCCTACGCGCCTCGCTCCAGGACATCTGGCGGCGCTTGCCCGTCGAGGAGCAATCCCGCTTCCTGCGCCACGTCCGTCCCTTATGGGATGCGCATCGCCATCGGCTGCCGCCCGAAGTGCATGGCCGCCTCAAGGCGGAGTTCGATGAAGGCCGGGCGGTGCTGTTGCGCGGCAGCGTGACGTCGGCCGAGCGGGACGGCGATGGCTTCAGAGTGACGCTAAGGCCGCGCGGGTCTGAGCGGCTCGAGACGCTCACCGTCGACCTCGCCTTTGACTGCACCAGCCACCGGCCCGATCTCAACTCTCCCTTGATCCAAAGCCTGGTTGCTCAAGGTGCAGCGCGCGCAGACGCTCATCGCCTCGGGCTCGCCGTGGAGCCGAACGGCCAGGTCCTAGGCAAGAGCGGCGCGCCGACGCGTGGCCTGTTTGCGCTTGGGCCGCTCTGCCAGGGGTCGCTGTGGGAGATCACCGCCGTGCCGGAAATCGTGCGCCAGTGCGACCAAGCAGCAACAAACCTCGCCGCGCTCGAGCACTACCCTGAGCGCGAGGTGGAGCTATCCTCCTGAGGCCCGCTAAACCCTCGGATTTCGGCGCAAAAGACCGAATGGTGAACGTCCTCAGCCCTTAAAAAGCCACGAAACTCAAGGAATTTTAACCCTACCGCGGGGCAAAACCCACGGGCGTTAACTGTAGGGATCGTCATCACGCTGGGGCCGGGGGGCAGGAGCCGATGACCGATGCGTGTCGTGGCTTTGGCTGCGTTTGCCTGCGCTCTCGGACTGTCACTCCCATGCGCCGCTCAATCAGAGACCACGCAGGCTGAGCTGCCACAAACGAGCTCTGTCGCGAAGCAGTCGCGGCCTGCGGCGCCGCAGCTTCTCGCGCCGCCTCAAGAGTCGCTCCCTGCCACCAATGCGCCGGTGATCACCCATGCCTCGCCGCCTCAGCCGATCCTGGCGCCGGTGCCGGTCCTCGCTTCGCCCGAACCAGAGGCGATGCAGCCGCAGCGCTCCGAGGGGTCGTTCTCCACGCCAGAGCGCCTGGTCGACTGGGTCTACAACTATCACGCCCATCCGACGCCGTGGCGCGTGCCGGCGGCGGTGCGCGCCATGCGCGAGCTTGGCCTGTTCACCGATGAGGAGAAGGGGGCATTCTGCACCGGCTTCATCGCCGGCGTGCTCGGCGCTAACGCGAAGGATGGGCCGGCCCTCGTCGGCAAGATGCTGCCCATGCCCGACAAGGACCAGGCCGTCTTGATCAGGGCGATCGCCTTTTCCGGGCGCCCAGATTGGCGGGAGCTCTTGACCAAGTACAAGGATCGCATGCCGCTCCGCCAGCCGCTGATCGACTCCTACCTCTCAGGCAAGGCCAAAACCCTGATGGAGATCGATCTCAGCGACGGGCCCTCCGTGGTCTACACGCTGTGGGGCTATTACGTCGCCACCGGACAGTACGAGCCTGTGGTGCGCATCATGCAGGCCTTGCGTTGGTCGAAGAACAAGAACGACGGCAATTTCTCCTTGAAGAAGATTTTCTCCAACTGGAGAAACGATCCGAGCGCGGTCGACAAGATCTCGACCGGAGCCACCGCCAAGTGGACTCTCGCCTCCTACGCCGAGCGCAATCGTGACCTGCTCAGTCTCTATCGCGCCGAATATGAGCATCAGCCAAAAGAAATCGCCCAGCCCTTGCGCGACGTGATCGTGGCCGCCGAATCTTTCGAATCGGAGAAGATCCGTAAGGACCAATTCGGCGCCATCGAGGATGCGCAGAAGCTGCAGGCGACAAATGAAGCCGGCATGTCGAAGGCCGCCACCGCCGGCTCGATCGCCATCGCCACCGGCTGCGTGGCGGCGAGCGCGCTCGGGCAAATCTATATTGCGGTGCCTTGCGTCATCGGAGGCGCGCTCTACACGGGCGCCATGAAGCTCATGCATTAGGTCTGGAGGGCGTTTCTACGCGGAAGGAGAGGGAGCGCCGCTTGAAACGGAATTCTGTGAAATGGAGTGTCGTCGTTTCGATTATCGGGGGATCGGCAAAGCTATTGTGCCTGAGCTCGGTGCTGTTTACCGCCGCCTGTAGCACGCCAACGTTAGCATCCGACTTTCCCTGCATTTCATCTGACGAGTTCACCAGATCAGGAAGGGCCGGACGAGCCAGGAACTGGCTGGATAGCCGGTTTTCGAGGCTGAGCGTCCGCCGCCGGCCTTTTGTTGCTCGAGCCGGGATTGGGCATTAGTGTCGATCTTTGCCGTTATCAGACGGTATTGGGGGGCAAAGCAGTGAGCACCGAATCCTTACGAGCCAGCGGAACCGCCGATGCCGGCAGTCCGCCGAAACGCAATTTGAAAACCGCAGCCCTCGATGAAGCGAAGAGCTTCGTCGGCATTTTCGCCTATTTGTTTATCGTTTTCGGTCTGCTCTCGCTCCACGCATGGGTGGTGTTGAGCGCGGACAACATAAGCTACCGATTCTACGGCATGGCTTTGATAAATGCTTTGGTGTTGTCGAAGATAATTCTTCTCGCCGAAGGATTTAGGTTTGCCGACAAATTCAAAAATCAACCGCTTGTCTACCCGGTCGCCTACAAAGCGGTGGCCTTCACCGGGCTGCTGTTTGCCGCCTACGTCGTTGAAGAGATTCTCGTTGGGCTGTGGCACGGCAAGAGCCTGGCCGAGTCCTTTCCGGTTATCGGTGGCGGAACGATTGGAGAATGGCTGGCCGCGGCGCTCATCATGTGCATCGCTCTTATTCCCTTCTTCGCCTTTAGGGAGATGACGAGAGTGATCGGCCGGCCGCAGTTTTACGCCCTGTGCTTCACCGGGCGACTCAAGGCGGCTCGCTAGCCGCCCGAGAATCCCCTAATCGTCATAGTCCTGGCGTATTCAAGACGATTGGGCAGGTCGCGGGGACCCGCCATGCCTGGACAGGACGAGTGCCGCCTTGCAGGAGATGACCGGGGAGCCATCCTTTTCCCGCGCTGAGAGCGGAGCGGCTAAGCCATATGTGAACAACCGGCGCACGTCGGTGCTGCTGCGCGAATATATGGCGAGCCTCAAAGAGCCTAAGGCGAGCCTCGGCAGCTTGCGCGATGCGCTCGGCGATCGCGGTTTCGGCGTGCTCTTGTTCATCTTTGCCTTGCCCAATTTGATCCCGGTCAACATACCGCTGCTCTCGGCGGTCCTCGGCGCGCCGCTCGTGCTGCTCGCGGCACAGCTAACCTACGGGCGCCACAATCCTTGGTTTCCCCATTGGCTCGCGCGCCAGTCTGTGTCGCGACAGAATTTCGAGGCGGTCGTGCTGCGTGCGCTTCCCTATCTCGAGCGGGCCGAAGAACTATTGCGGCCGCGCTTGACAGTGCTCCTCTCCTGGGCCGGAGAGCGCCTGATCGGGCTGGCGCTCCTCGTGCTGACCGTGGTTCTCGCTCTCCCCATCCCCTTCGGCAACTGGCTTCCTGCCTTCGCCATCTGCATTATCGGGCTCGCTATGGTGGAGAAGGATGGGCTTGCCGTGCTTGCTGGATTTGTTGTCGGCGCCTTCAGCCTGGTCGTGGCTGGTACCGTGGTGATCGGCCTCTTGCGCGCCTTCTTCCTGCTTCTATCCAGCCTTGCCGCCTGAGAAGCCCAGATCTTCGCGGAACTCATCGTCGGGGTTAGCCGTTGAACCGAGGACAAGCCTAGGGCGAGCGGCGGCCAATCGAAGCAGCAGAACGAAAGTCAAGTCGAAGGGTGCACTGAGGACGCGTCGGCGGTAAGCTATGGATTCCCTCCACCTTCGGTCGCGCTAGAACTCTATGGTAGGTGCAGAGAGCGAACTGCAGGCGCAGCAGGATGTCGAGGCGCCGAGCCTGCAGATCGACGATCCAGCCGAAATCGCCCTTTTTCTCGACCTCGATGGCACCCTGCTCGATATCGCCGCGGCCCCCGGGGATGTGTCGGCGCCGGCAGGCCTGAGCGCCACATTACAACGCCTGCAACGAACTTTGAGCGGCGCCGTCGCCATCCTTACCGGAAGGACGATAGGCGAAACCGACTGCCTGCTCTCGCCGCTGAAGCTTCCCGGTGCCGGCGTGCACGGCGCCGAGCTCAGAGTCGAGCCGGAAGGCGACATCGAGGTGATAAGCGGATCGGTGCCCGCGCCGCTCGTCGCGGCCGTGGAGCGGCTGGCCAGCTCCATCCCCGGCGTCTTCGTGGAGCACAAGCGCCTCGCGCTCGCTGTGCATTATCGTGCCGCTCCGGCCCTCGAGCCGATGCTCGAAACCGAATTGCGCGGATTGCTGGACACGCACACCAATCGGTTGGTCCTGTCCCACGGAAGGCGCGTGCTGGAATTGGCGCCGCGAGAGTCGAGCAAGGGAACCGCGCTCAAGCGGTTGATGCAAGCGCCTCGTTTCGAGGGTCGGCGCCCGGTGATGATCGGCGATGATTTGCCCGATGAGGCAGCGCTCGACATCGCGACCAGCCTCGGCGGCGTTGGCCTCAAGGTTGGCGGCGAGCATTTCCGGAGGGGAGGAACGCATTTTAGCGGGCCGGCTCAGGTCCG
>DATFVP010000042.1:0-2972 GCA_035260285.1 Methyloceanibacter sp. | reverse complement strand
TGCGTCGAAAAGCTCCCTGAGGCGCGTCTCCACCACGTCCGGGAGCTTGCGCGTGACAATAACGATGGGTCGTTCAGCCATGACCGGTCCAGTTAGGATTTTGGGCGGGAGGAGGGCCTTCCGCGGGCAATTCAGCCGCTCGGGGGGAGCGTTCCGCATTGTCTAACAGAAGCGGCTTTGCGAGATAAAGCGTCATCTTGGCTCAAGGCCACGATCCATTCACTTTTCTGGAGCATTCAAGGTAAGGGCCGGCCCGATTCGGGGACGGGAAGGCTCGAAGGCGACAGGCGAGGGCAGACGGTGAGGCATCGAAGTTTGATCGGGATTGCGGCGTCCCTCGCGCTCATCTTTGCCGTCCCGGGTGAGGGCCTAGCCGTCGATGGCGATGGAAAGCCGGAAGGCAGAGCCTCCGGCAAAGCGGCGCTGCCCGTGCCGCGCTTCGTCAGCCTGAAATCCGACAAGGTGAATGTGCGGCGCGGACCGAGCACCGACCAGGCGATCGTCTGGGTGTTTTCCCGCGCCGGCCTCCCCGTCGAAATCATCGCCGAGGCGGAGAATTGGCGGCGCGTGCGCGACAGCGAGGGGGCGGATGGCTGGGTCTTTCATAGTATGCTCAGCGCGCGGCGCACCGCGCTCGTCGCGCCCTGGACCAAGGGCGAGGGCAGCGTTCCTCTCTACGATTCGAAATCGACCAGCTCCCACGCCGTTGCCGCACTTCAAGCGGGCGTGCTCGGCAATGTTCTCTCTTGCGACGGCGAGTGGTGCAACGTGTCGGTCGAGGACTATTCCGGCTACGTGCAGCAGGACAAGCTGTGGGGCGTCTATCGCGGCGAGGAAGTGAAGTAGCGGCGAAGCGTCAGCGCTTGTCGGTCAGGCGCACCAGCACGTCGACACGCGAAATGACCGTGCCCTCCGGCGCCTCGGGCAATCCCTCGATGCGGATCGCTCCAGTCGCGATGTCCATCAGCTTGCCGGAATGCTCGCAGAAGAAATGGTAGTGATTGGAGGTGTTGGTGTCGAAATACGCCTTGGCGCCTTCGACAGCGACCTCCCGCAGCAAACCCACCGCGGTAAACTGGTGCAGCGTGTTATACACGGTCGCGAGCGACACGCACACTTTGCGCGCCAAAGCCTCTTCATGCAGCATCTCGGCCGTGACGTGGCGATCGCCGCCTGCGAAAAGGAGATGGGCAAGCGCAACGCGCTGACGTGTGGGCCTCAAGCCCGCCTGGCGCAGGATCTTGGCGACGTCTGCCAGCGTGGGCTCGGCTTGAGATCGAGATGGGACCGAAGGCGTCCGATGCATCGCAGTGACCATTCGCGATGAAACCTGAAGCGAATATAGGGGCAAACCCCATCCTGCCGCAACGCCGCGGCGTTGACCTGCGTCAAGGCAGACCGTGGCGGCGGGAGGCCGCGAAAGCGGCCTTCCTAGCGCCGCAAATTCGGCCGAATTTCCCATGCGTGACGGGCTTTTGAAGGGCCTCCGTCTGTGTTAGGAAACCCTCCTTCGCTGGCCGGGAGAAAGCCCAAGAATCAATGCCAGAGCGGCGGGATCAATTCAACTACGAGGACCTTCTCGCCTGTGCTCGCGGCGAGTTGTTCGGCCCGGGCAATGCCCAGCTGCCGCTGCCGCCGATGCTGATGTTCGACCGCATCAGCGAAGTCAAGGAAGAGGGCGGCGAGCACGGCTGGGGGCGGATCGTCGCCGAGCTCGACGTGAAGCCCGACCTCTGGTTCTTCCCCTGTCATTTCAAAGGAGATCCGGTCATGCCGGGCTGCCTCGGGCTCGACGCGCTCTGGCAACTGCTCGGTTTCTTTCTCGGCTGGCTCGGCGCGCCCGGCAAGGGCCGCGCCTTGAGCGTCGGCGAGGTCAAGTTCTCGGGCATGGTGCTGCCCACAATGAAGAAGCTCGAATATGTCGTCGAACTGAAGCGCGTCATCCGGCGCAAATTCACCCTTGGCACCGGCGACGGCTGGTTGAAAGCCGATGGCGAGACTATCTACACCGCCAAGGACCTTCGCGTCGGCCTGTTCCAGGAGGGCGCAGCCGCGCCCGCCGGCGTCTGATAGTGTTCGCGCGTAGGGGCACTGGCCTCCGAGGATTTTGACCCGATGAAACGTGTCGTCGTGACGGGGATGGGCATCGTGTCCTCCATCGGCAATAGCGCCCAGGAGGTGCTCGCCTCCTTGCGCGAAGCGAAATCGGGCATCGTCAAGGCCGACACTTATGCCGAGCTCGGCTTCCGCTGCCAGGTGCATGGCGCGCCCAAGCTCGATTGGGAAGGCATGATCGACCGCAAGGTGCGCCGGTTCATGGGCGCGGGCGCCGCCTGGAACTACCTCGCCATGGAGCAGTCGATCCGCGACGCCGGGCTCGAACAGAACGACGTCTCGAACGAGCGCACCGGCCTGATCATGGGTTCGGGCGGTCCCTCGACCCGCGCCATCGTCGGCGCCGCCGACACGACCCGCGAGAAGGGTCCGAAGAAGGTGGGCCCGTTCGAGGTGCCGAAAGCCATGTGCTCGACTAATTCCGCCACGCTCGCGACGCCCTATCACATCAAGGGCGTGAGCTATTCGATCTCCTCGGCCTGCTCGACATCGGCTCACTGCATCGGCAACGGCGCCGAGCTCATTCAATTGGGCAAGCAGGACATTGTCTTCGCCGGCGGCGGCGAGGAGCTCGACTGGACGCTCTCGGTTCTGTTCGACGCCATGAACGCCATGTCGTCGGACTTCAACGACCGGCCCGATGCCGCAAGCCGCGCCTACGACGTGAACCGCGACGGCTTTGTCATTGCCGGCGGGGCGGGCGTTGTCGTGCTGGAGGAATCGGAGCACGCCCAGGCGCGCGGCGCCCGCATCTACGGCGAGCTGACCGGCTACGGCGCCACCTCTGACGGCTACGACATGGTGCAGCCTTCGGGCGAGGGCGCGGCGCGCTGCATGCGCATGGCCATGCGCAATGT
>DATFVP010000041.1:0-11241 GCA_035260285.1 Methyloceanibacter sp. | reverse complement strand
CCCAATTTGAGTCCGACCATGGATGCCGACCCTGCTCTTCCACTCGTGCTGATCGAGTGGCTCGACTCAGGCCAGCCCGTGCCCGGCTGGCAGTGGCTGGAAGCGATCGAGCTGCGGCGTCCCCATCTTTGCGTCTCGGTGAGCTTCCTCATGCAAGATTACGCGAGCGCCAAGGTGCTCGCGCCCTCAGGGCCAGCGACGGCAGCGGCGACTGGGCCAGGCCTCCGGCGTGATCACCATCCCGGCCTCGGCGGTCAGGCGGATGCTGGCCGTTTCGCCTCTGGGCGATACGCCCGCCAATGGCGTTACTTGGCGTCGGGCGGGGTGAGCCCCGCGGCCGCCCGTCACCCCTAGGTCCCTGCCAAATCTCTACAAAACGCCTCAATCAGGGTGTATTTTCCGGAACCGGTGGCCCATCCGGGCGGCAGTTGGGCATAGAGGCCGGCTTCCGGCGCGCAGGCGCCAAAGGTCGGGGCAAAGTGCGGGACTTCCTACAAGGCAATCGCCGGCGCAAGCTCATTGATTGGCTCGCGATCGATTCGAGCATCGATTCGGGCCTTTATCGCGCTTGGATCGGCTTCAAGGACTGGTGGAGCGCCTATTCCACCTTTTTCGGGCGCTTTGAGGCGCGTGGGCTCGTTCGCGTCCTCAACGACCTCGCCTGCGAGGGTCTGACGCTTAGCGTCGGCGGCCTGCTCGTCTTGCTTGCTTTCGCCATCCCCGCCTTCGACCTCGCCCAAGGCAAGATGAACTTGTCCGACGAGTACAGCGTCACCTTCTATGACCGATTCGGCAACGAGATCGGCAAGCGCGGGCTGCTCCGCGACGATTCGGTGCCGCTCGACGAACTCCCCGACTTCCTGATCAAGGCGACGCTCGCCACCGAGGACAGGCGCTTCTTCGAACATTTCGGCGTCGACGTCATGGGCACCATTCGCGCCCTTGCCGAGAACGCCCGCGCCGACGCGGTGGTGCAGGGCGGTAGCTCGCTCACGCAGCAACTCGCCAAGAATATGTTCCTCTCGCCTGAGCGGGCGTTGAGCCGCAAGATCAAAGAGGCCTTCATCGCCATCTATCTCGAGAATCACTACACCAAGCGCGAGATCCTGAAGCTCTATTTCGACCGCGCCTATCTTGGCGGCGGCTCCTATGGCGTGGAGGCCGCGGCTCAATTTTATTTCGGCAAGTCGGTCCGCGATGTGACTCTCGCCGAGGCTGCGATGCTCGCCGGCATGTTCAAGGCCCCGACGCGCTATGCTCCCCATATCGACATGGCTGCATCGCGCGCCCGCGCCAACGAGGTGCTGACCAACATGGTTGAGGCGGGCTACCTGACCGAAGGTCAGGTCTATGGCGCTCGCATGAACCCTGCCAAGATCGTCGAGCGCGGCGACTATTACAGCCCCGACTGGTTCCTCGATTGGGCGTTTGAGGAAGTGCAGCGGATCATGCTGAACCACAAGGAGCACATCCTCGCCGCCCGCACCACCGTCGATATCGGCCTGCAAAAGGCGGCCGAGCAGTCAGTCCAGCAGACCATTGCGCAGTATGGCAAGGCCCGCTCCTTCGACCAGGGTGCGATGGTGGTCATGGAGCCTGATGGGGCGGTGCGGGCGATCGTCGGCGGCAAGGACTATGGGGAGAGCCAGTTCAACCGCGCCACCCACGCTTATCGGCAGCCCGGCTCATCGTTCAAGCCTTACGTCTATCTGACCGCGCTTGAGAACGGCTACACGCCCAACACGGTGGTCAGCGGCTTTGGCGCCGTGTGCGGACGCTGGTCACCCAAGAACTATTCCGGCGGCGGCGGCGGCCGCATGATGCTAAAGGACGCACTGGCAAAGTCGATCAATACCATCGCCGTGAAGGTCTCCCTGGATGTTGGTCGGGAGAAAGTCATGGCCAACATGCTCAAGCTCGGCATCACGCATCTGAAGAAGACCTGCTCCCTGGCGCTCGGTGACCAGGGCATGACCCCCCTCGAGCACACCTCCAACTTTGCGGTCTTCGCCAGCGACGGGATCGAGACTCATGCTTACGGCATCGAGGAGATTCACACCCTGCAAGGAGAGCTGCTCTACTCGCATGAGCGCGACGAACCTGCGCGCAAGCGGATATTCGACTCAAAGCCGATAGAAGCCCTGAACACCATGCTTCAGGGCGTGGTTACCAACGGCACCGGCAAGGCGACGCAACTTGATTACACCTATAACGTGGGCAAGACCGGGACGAGCACCGCCTATCGCGACGCCTGGTTCGTGGGTTTCACCGGCCAATATGTCGCCGGTGTTTGGCTCGGCAATGACGACTTCACCCCCATGGCGCGGGTCACAGGCGGCAGCTTCCCGGCTCAGACCTGGCACAATTTTATGGTGCTCGCTCACGACACCGACAACATTCCGCAAATCCCAGGCATTCCGCTGCACCCGGTCCAAGTCGCCGAGCAGGAGCGCCTCGCGAAGCTGCAAACCGCGGCGGCGACCGACACCGAGGTCATCGCGCCTCCCACGCCGGAAAGTGTCAAGGACATGTCGAGCAGGACGCGTCAAGTCCTCGAAAAGCTAGGGACCATGCTCAAAGAGGCGCCCGCGCTTCAGCCGAGCGACACGCGTCCGCAGAACCGGGCCGAGGCTCCAGCGGTTGAGCCTGCCAATGCGGCGGCTCCGAGCCAATCGAACGTGGCGTCGGTCGCGCCCGGCGCAACCCCAACCGAGGGCGCAAGCCAACAGGCGACCCGAGGCCCGGTAGCTACCGGAAGCCAAACCGGCACTCCGCTCCCCCCATAAGCCAGTGGCGAGCTCGTTTCATCTCGAAGGTGCGCGATTGCTCGACCGACTCGTCAGCCCCTCCGCTTCCCAGACCACTTACAGGTCGGTTTCGACAGCGTCGCACTCCTCGATGCGCACGCTCATTCAACTCATCGCCGTCTTCGCCGTTGCTCTCGTGCTCGGCACCAGCTCGGCGCGTTACATGATCGAGGAGGGTTCGTTTCTCACCACCCAGCGGGCCGGCCCTTGGTCGAGCTGGTTGAGCGAGGGCAACCCAAACGCCGATCCCTATACTAAAGCGCATCTTGCCCGGAGCGGGAGGCTTCCTCTCACCTCGACGACGGCACGCTACTTCACCGCGAGCACTGACAGCCAGGGATACCAACTGACCTCCGATTGCGAATACCTGATCGAGGGCTCGGCGCTCAACGCACGCTGGTGGTCTCTTGCCGTCTACGACAAGCACGGATCGCTGATCGAGAACCCATCCCAGCGCTACAGCTTCAACAGCGAAGAGGCGATCCGCCGCAGCGACGGCACTTACCACATCAACCTGGCAAGCAACGCGCGACCCGAAAACTGGCTGCCGACGGGATCCGGGCCCGAGAAGAAGCTCGTGCTGATGTTGCGTATCTATAGTCCGCGTGAGATCGACTCCTCCGGCATCGGACAGATTCCTAATGATCGTCTTCCCAAGATCGAGCGCAAGGCATGCAACTGAGGGTCCCCCTGCTCTATATTCTTCTTTGCCTCGTGCTCGCAGGCCTCATCCACATTGCCGCGGTCCTGGCGCTTCCTGGGCTTGCACCCAAGAATGCATGGGCAAGGCTCGTGCCGCTCGGGCCCGCCAATACGATGATTCAGATCCCGCCGCTCAGCCCGGGTAACGAAGTCATGCCAATGATGGCGCCTGACGTTCGCTATGCCTTTTGCCGCTTCGATCTTGCGGAGGGTCCGGTGCGGCTCAAAGGATCGGTTCCCAGCGATTTGTGGATGATCGCCTTCTACACACCTGAAGGCGACAATTTCTACACCGTGCCTGGCGCCGATGTAAGAAGTGCACAGCTCGACCTGGTCATTGCGCTCGCCGATCAAACGGTGGCGGAAGCAGGCGTCGATGCTCCTGAGGACGCAGACGAGTTGTTCGTCATCAAGTCCCCGGCGCGAGAAGGCGTCGCCATCATTCGCGCTCCGCTAGCTGGCCCAAGCCGCATTGCGACCGCTGAAGATGCCCTGAAGGCCACCGTGTGTAGTCAGCTCAAGAAGTAAGAGTGTCAGCTCACCGCAGTGGCGAGCCGCGGATCTAGCGCTGCTTCTTCCGGCCGCGCTGTGCCCGCTTGCGCGGCGTGTTGGCCGTTTCGGGGCTGCCCTCATATGCCTGGCGCTCAATGCGCACACCGGGGAAGATGATGATCTGGCCGGGAACGCCGTCCTTGAGCTCGGTGACCCGCGACGTGGGTCCCGCTGCTCGACGAAATTCCAGAATGGTCGCCATTCTCGGTCTCCTCGCCCCTACCGAACGCCGTTCCAACCCTGGCGTCGCTCGCGACTGTCCGCATTAAGACGCAGGTAAGGTTAACGAACCCCTAAATCCGCCGAATCAGCTTACTCCTCCGCGACCGCCTCGCCAAGAAAATGGCGACCGGCCTTGTCTTCGACTTCGACGATCCAGATGTCGGCGTCAAACCTCACCTGGCGGGCGAGATAGGTTGCGGCCTCGCCCTCGCTGACGGAGCTGGTCGCAAAGCAACTCACCCACTGCCGCTCCGACTCGCCGCCTTCCAGGCCCGCCGGAGCGGGGCCGTAGAGCTTGACCGTACCGTCGAGCCGGTTGAGGCAAATGTAGATGGCGCCGGAGTGCTCGTCGCCACGGCGAACGATGACCGCGGACAGACCCTGGACCTGACAGCGGCGCAAATAGGCTTTCACCCAGATTTCGCTTTTGATGCGCATCGGAGCGCCAAGCTCCCGCTCAGGGGCGCGAGGCTGTTGCCGAAAGGTCGCGCCCCGTCACACGTTTGATTTCCCGCAGCAGCTCCGGCGTGACGCGGCCATTCTGCGCGATCTTCCGGTCGCGCTGAAAGGCGCTGATCGCGCGCTCGGTCTCATCTCCCAGTGTTCCATCGATCGGGCCAGGTGCATAGCCGAGATCGGCGAGGATTTGCTGCACCTGCTTGATCGTCGAATTGCTGCTCGCCGTGGGGTTTGGTTTGGCACGAGGTGCCCCATTCGTGGCGCCGACGGATCCTGTGCTCGCACCCAGCGCGGCAGCCTCGCCAAGCAGAATGCGGCGCAGGAGCTCATCTGAGGGGGAGCCGGTGATGGGAAGCCCATGTTCCTTCTCAAAGGTTGCAATTGCCCTCCGCGTCTCGTCGCTCAATTTGCCGCTGGCGGACCCGCTGGGGTAGCCGCGCGCTGCAAGCTCGCGCTGGATTGCTGTTACGAGCTGCTGAGGCGCTGCCTGCCCCCGCAGCGGCGGCAGATCGGTGGTGACCGCTACCGGCTTCGGCGCAGGCGTTGCTGGGTTGGCAACATGGATTGGGCCGTCCGGCAACGGCACCCGTGGCGCCCCAGCCGTAGGCAACACGGCGCCGTTGCGCTGCTCCTGCAGATAGAGCGCGTTATAGGTGATGAACCCGGTCAGGCCTACAAAGGCCAGAAAAACAAGGCGTGTCGCCACGACGCTCATCGCTCAGGGCCGAATCAACAGGTTGCTTGATCGAGAGTCCCCCGAGAGTCCCTCAGATGCAATCTTCGCTATGGAAGCTAAAGAGTTAATAAACGGGCCACCGCACCGCGAAGGCGCGTGGGGGGAGGCCGGTCACGCGGCGGTCACGGCGGGATCTTGTGGGGGTCGCCTGTCTCGTACGCCTTGCGGCAGCTTCACCGGCAACACGATGGTGGCCGTCGTGCCTTGTCCGAGCTTGCTTGCGATCTCGAGCCTGCCCTCGTGCAGGCGGGCAAGCCCCTGCACCACCGACAGCCCGAGCCCGGCGCCGTCATGGCTGCGATTATAGGCATTGTCTGCCTGAACGAAGGGATGGCCGAGCTTCGGCAGATCGTGCTCGGAAATGCCGATGCCGTTGTCGGCGATGGTCAGCTCGATCATGCTGTCAGCTTCCCGTGCCGAGATGCGCACCAACCCTCCCGCATCAGTGAACTTGATCGCGTTCGAAACCACGTTGAGCAGCATCTGCTTGCAGGCACGCTTGTCGGCAACGAGCTCCGGCAGACCTGGCGGCACCTCGGCGATCAATGTGAGCTGCTTTGCCTCTGCCGCATGCCGCATGATTTCGGCGCAGGAGCTGACGAGCGAGCTAACGTCGAACGGCTCCTTGAGAAGTTTGAACTTGCCGGCCTCGATTTTCGACATGTCAAGAATGTCGTTGACCACATGGAGCAGGTGCTCGCCGCTTTCATGTATCATGCGAGCATAGTCCCGATAGCGCTGCTCCCCCAAAGCGCCGAACAGCTCCCGGTTGAGGATCTCCGAGAAGCCTATAACGGCGTTGAGCGGCGTTCGGAGCTCGTGACTCATGCTGGCCAAGAATTGCGTCTTGGCGCGGCTCGCGCTCATCGCCTCATCGCGCGCCCGCGTGAGCTCCCCTTCTTGCGCCTTGCGCTCGGAGATGTCCCTAGTGCCGGCAAGCACGCCGGCGACCGCGCCTCCGTGCGGTGTCCGCAGCGGCCGGCAGCGCATCTCCACCCAGCTGTAGCGCTCCCCGCCGGATGGAGCTTGCTGGCGCAACCTGAACTCGAGCGTGATGGGGTCTCCGGTGGCGCTGCACTGTGACAGCCCCGTGAGATAGGCCGGCCGGTCGGCGATATGGACCCGCTCGAACAGCCCATCTCCGATGAGCTCCGCCGGTGGCTCTCCCAGCAATTGGTGCGAGGCATGCGAAGCAAACAGCACGCGGCCGCGTTCGTCATGACGTGTGATCATGTCGCTCGCGTTCTCGGCGAGAAGCCGGTAGCGTTCCTCGCCGACGCGGAGCGCATCCTCTGATCGCCGATGAACTGCTTGTATGGCAACGGCGAGAGCAGCGGCGTAGATGAGGGCACTCATGGCACCGAAAAGCCCGAGCAGATTCACCGACACCGGTAGCAGCGGCTCAGGGGGCACAAAGCCAAGCGTCCCACCTGTTGCGAGCATAATGAGACCGAGAGACGCGAGCCCTGCCGCCCAGGCGACCACGCGCCGGTCATTCGACAGCGCGGCCTCCAACGGAACCACCACCATCCAGGGAACGAGGAAGGAAGCGAGACCGCCGGTGAGCCAAGCCGAGAAGGTGATCAGGCCGGTGAAATTCGCCGCCGAGATAAGATGGGCGGCACCTATTTTTCCAGTACGCGACAGGAAGACGGCAATGCCGATCGGCGACAGGAACCAGAGAAAGACGACCGCGTCGAGCGCCGTCGCCTTGCCGGCCAGCGCGAAATAGACCGGCAAGACGCAGAGCGCGAGCAGCCCTGCCAGCAACTGCGCCGCGATGAAGGAGCGTTGCCGCGCCGCCCCGATGACGTCCTCGCGCACAGATGCGTGCACAAGCGAGTCGAAATAGGTGCCCAACTTGCGCACACCCTTACCGACCAATAAGCGCATTTTGGAGCGGCCCAATTGCCGCTTCGTCCCCGATTGTCATTGGTCTTGATTATTCGGGGGGCCGCTTAAGGAACATTAAAACGGACTGAGTTCCCGGAGCCGGACGCCGCATCACGCCGGCAGCGCGAGCGAGTCCTTAGGCAATCTTTATTCAATCTTTCCCGCACTTAAGACCTGTTGTCGGTCGCTTAACAGCACTGGCCCTCTTTAGACATCTCTTAAACCTAAAGATATTTTCTGAGCGAAATCGATGCTCAGTAGTGAAAGTCGGTTATTGCCCCGACGATATAGTGCCGCCACCTCAAGGGAAGGGAGCTGTCGGGACCGCCCGCCAGCTGGATTGAAAGGGGCACTTCGATGTTTCTTATTCGAACCGTCTTTTGGCTCGTCATCCTGGTTCTCCTGCTGCCGACCAATGAGCAGCAGCAGAGCCAAGTTTACGGAACGGCCCAGGCCGCCGTGAAGGACGTGAGCGGATTCTGTGAGCGGAATCCAAGCGTTTGCGCCACGGGCAAGGATGCCTTTGCGGTCTTCATGCATAAGGCTAGGTTCGGCGCCGAGATGCTGATGAGCTTCGTCAAGGGAAAGACCGGGTTTGCCGCCGGCGATGGCGGGACCTCTGCCGGCGCCGCCGACATGGACAGTGTCCAGGCGCCAAGCGCCGAGGACAACGCACCCGCCACCGCCGAAGAGGCCGGCAAGCAGTCGAGTCTCGACCAGGCCGCCGTGGCCGAGGCAGCCGCCGAGTCATGGGCCCAGGCTCCGGTGACCGTCGAGCCCGCCGCCAACTCGCAAAACACGCTCAACCCGGACGATCTTCTGCCGGCCTGGAGCGGGCCACACCCGGCCGGGACTTAGGCTATTTCGTCAGGCTGCATTCGCGGACTGGCGCGCGCGAAAGGTGGTTCCCTGCCCCTTTCCACCGCACTGCGGCCAGTTTCCTAAGCTACGCCTCGCAGACCTCGGCAATTCAACCTATATTCCAGTCATGGAGACCACACGACCAGCGCCGGCGAATCAGGCTCAGCCGCCCGCAAACTTCGACGAGATCGTTGCCGATTTCGATCTTCTCGAGGACTGGGAGGATCGTTATCGCTACGTCATCGAGCTCGGTCGGAAATTGTCGCCGTTGCCTGAGACTGAACGGAACGCAAGCAACAAAGTGCAAGGCTGCGTGAGCCAGGTGTGGCTCGCCACCATTGTCAGCCCGAACCACCGCATGCCGCGCCTGAGCTTCGTCGGCGACAGCGACGCCCATATCGTGCGAGGGTTGATCGCCATTCTGTTCGCCCTGTATTCGGGCAAGACCGCCGACGCCATTCTCGACCTCGACGCCAACGCTGTGCTTGGCCGCCTGCATCTCAAGGAACATCTGACGCCTCAGCGCTCAAACGGTCTGCTGGCCATGGTCGAGAGAATCCGCAAAGACGCCCGTGAGGCGATCGAGAAGGCGCCCACGGTTCACTGATCCTCTGGGCCGCGCCAAGCGTCCAAATTGTCGGCCGGTAGTCCTCGCTTCCCCAATGGCGAATACCCTTCTTTCGCCGAGGCACTCAGGGCGCGCGACCTGCCGCGCCTGATCGCTCTTTGGCCGCATGAGCTTGCGGACCAAAGCTCTGAAGGGAGTTTGTTGATCCTGTCGAAGCTCCGGCGGTCTCTCCGCGACAAGCGGCGGCGCGCCCTTGCAGATCATTGGAGCTACGAGCTCAATCGCCACCTTGGACTGATGACGGCCTACAAGGCTGAACTCGGGTTGATGTGCCGCACGAAACTGCGGGTCAGGCGCACTGGGCCCGGCGGCGCGCGGTCCACATCTGCCGTTGAGGCGCCGAACGAGGATGCCAACGTCGCTCGTCGTCCTGGCGAGCCGTTTCGATAGGGACGGCGGCCGTGTCGTAGCAGAGGATCTGGTCGACCTTTATTCCGTCCTGCGAAAGCGGCAACCGCAACCAGAACAACACGATATGGTCGCGTCCTGGCGCAGGTCCGCAGACCACGCCGTGCAGTGGCGAACCGTCCTCCGCCACCCTGGCGTGGATGTCGTGCCAATAATCAGCGCAAGCACCGGCAAACACCCGGTCGATCCGCTTGCCGGTGATCTCCACACCATAAATGTCGCGGAGCCGTGTGCCGGCCAGTCTGAACCGCGCCTCGCCCAGGCCTTCGGTCAGGTCGATAAGCCCGACACATGGAAGAAGCTTGGGGACGCTGAAGGGATTGATGTCGGTGCGGGCCGGCATCCGCCGGGAACCTGCTGTTTGCAGCCAATAATCGTAGATATCACGCTGATCTTGCGTCACCAACTGAGCCCGAAAAGCCCGTTCTGACAGCATCTGTATTTCCCTCATAAGCCCTTGGACGGGCTCACCGAATCGCCGCGTTAACCATGACTATGTGGAGTTTGCGCGCTCGACGCAAGACCCTAAAGCAAAATTCTTGAGGAGTCGCAATAGCTTGTGGTCGCGTGTTACGACCGCCACTCGATTTGGAGGCAGACGCCTTGGTTAAATGAAAAGGAAGCGCGACGACAGCTTCACCGCGGTGCCTGAAGCGATTCGTTCGGTTATCTGCGGCGCTGGCCAAGACCCATGCGCTTGGCAAGATCCGAGCGAGCTGCGGCATAATTGGGAGCGACCATCGGATAGTCGTGCGGCAGACCCCACTTCTCCCGATATTCCTCCGGCGAAAGATCGTAGTGAGTCCGCAGGTGGCGTTTCAGCGACTTGAACTTCTTACCGTCCTCGAGACAGACGATATATTCGGGAGTGACTGACCTTTTCACCGGTACGGCGGGCCGAAGCTCTTCTCTCACAGGCTGGCCGGAGGCGGCTGACGCTCTGCTCAAGGCGTCGAACACGTTGTGGATCACACTAGGAAGGTCGGAGGCGACGACCGTGTTGTTGCTGACATAAGCAGACACGATCTCGGCCGTGAGCTCGACGAGCTCATTCTTCTCCAGGTTTTGTTCCATTAAGACCTCCTTGGATCAAGGACAGTTCCCGCTCCCAACAAGCCCGGCAACTGTGTGAAAATTGTTGTCATATCCGAGCACACGCACCAGATTATGCCGATCTTGTGACGGGAAGCTGCGTTGTTTTCGCGACTAGAAAATGTGTCCCGCAGCTAGGTACACAACGCGACTGTGTATACTGTGTATATAGCACCTTTTTACAAGTACGCAATCATCAATGACCATGAAGACTGTAGGCTGAATAAATAGGTTGAATGAATACGCGACTTGCGACAGTCCTCCTTGCTTCGAGTTCGCTGTTTATGTCTAATTCAAGAGGTCTACAATCACTGGAGAATTTCTCATCCTCACGCGCATTCGCAGTACTCAAACAAAGTCCGAACCAAGGCTACGTGAGCACCTTGTCCCTGCCCTCACCGAAATGCATGCCGACGACTATATTGCGGGTGATCCAACACAAGAAAAAAGGAAGAGTTCCCTCCCATGCGCAAAACCTTGGAAGCAGAGATGGAGAAATCCGGCACCGTCGTCAAATCAGATGACGAGTGGCGTAAAACTCTCACGCCGGAGGAGTATCGGGTAACGCGCCAGCATGGAACCGAGCGCGCCTTCAGCCACCCCTATTCTCAGGAGAAGAGCGCGGGCACGTATCGCTGCGTCTGCTGTGGTGCCCCGCTGTTCAGCTCTGAAACCAAATACGATTCCGGCACCGGCTGGCCGAGTTTCTATGCTCCGGCTGACGGGGGCGCCGTGAGCGAGCATGAAGATCGCTCGCTTTTCATGCGCCGGACAGAGGTGCGATGCGCCAATTGCGAAGCTCATCTTGGGCATGTCTTTCCCGACGGGCCCAATCCTACCGGCTTGCGCTATTGCATCAACGGCGTTGCCTTGAAGCACGA
>DATFVP010000040.1:0-2899 GCA_035260285.1 Methyloceanibacter sp. | reverse complement strand
TGCCTCGCCGCTGCTCTTGTATGGTGGATTTAATGAGTCTGGACCCTAGTAAGCCGTTGATTTGACTCTTCCGTAAGAGCGGCAGTCGACCCAGCTCCGGTTCACCGTCGTGTACCGTACACATTCGCAGACGTGCCCCTCAACGCAGGGCGTCTGGTAGCTAGTCAGGTAGCCACAGCCCTCCAAGAGCATCAGCGCCGATCCCAAGAGCGAGACTTTGATGATGGTGAGCATGCCCGCGATCCCCTCATAAGCTCCCGATAGGTGCCTTTGCGGCAGGCACGAAGGCGCGGAGAAGGCATCCCCCAATGCCCACAGAAGATGGATGACGACAATCCACGGAAGGCAGGCGAAAACATGGCCCGCGGGGTGTTCAGGCGACCTCTTGCCGCCTACGTCAGGTGTGCCGCCCATCTTGGCCCCGCTGTATTGACACCAGCACGTAGCCTTCCAAGTGGTTGACAGAATCGGTACAACCGATGGGTCGTTTGCGAAAATTACGATTTATTGAGAGGAGAGTCTTATGTCATGGAAGTGCATCTGCGTCGCCTCGCGCGCAAGTTCGCACTCGCCATCCAGCCTGGAGAGGCTGCGGGTTCATTCAGCATCACTCCGTACAAGTCACTAACCTTGGAGCCAGATCAAGCGGTGGCGTATAACTGTTTCGACATTTCCAATTTTTATTGTCCCATACACGGCGTGTGCGTGGATTTCACCGCGATCGATGGCTTCCTGGTGGTCAATAGCCCAGTGGAATTAGATGTGGTCGCGGTGTACACGGCGCATCCCAAAGGCGGTGAAGTCTCGACGCTGGACACCGAAACCATTGGTGGGCGGCGTATGCCTAAAACGATCGTCATCAGGCCCGATGAGCCGCTGGCGCAGCCCGAGAAGCGGATTCGGATGGAACCATTCAAGCCGGTGAAGCCGTAGTGCTGAAGCGGAGCGGATGATCAAGGCCGGATCCGCGCAAGCTTTCACTGCACGTTATGCAGGGCCTAAAGCGCGCCACCTTGCGGGTGCTGTAACAAATTCGAGTTCGTGATCAATCTCAGGGCTGCGGAGGCGCGCAGCCTCGGTGCCGCCCACGCCGATCGCCCGCGCCTACGAGGTGATCGAGTAGTGATGCATTTGCTGCAGTGCATGAGTCCGCTTGTGGTACAAAGCGGACATACCGAGACGCTATTTGTCCGCTTTCGGGGGTAAAGCGGACATCAGCTGGCGATTGGCTACAATCACCATTTAAGAGTACACGCCCTAGTACAAATTCAAAAATATTGAGCCCGGTAAATCGGATCGCTCGACGGGATCGGCGCAGCCGTACCATTTGCAGGAGGCGAGGGAGCAGCAATGAGTTGAGGCGGCATTGATCTCCCGACACGGTGGTCACGCGAGCGGCCATGGCCCACCGCGTCCCAGCGCGCTCCGCGCGAAGTCCTTTGCCGTCATGGGCCTCGCAAACAGGGCGCCCTGCACCAGATTGAAGCCCAACTCACGCGCGGCAAGAAAGTCGGCCCGGCTCTCCACCCCATCGGCAACGGCGCGTGCGCCCAGGGCGTCGGCGAGATCGATGATTCGCCGGCAGGTCGTCTGTTTGCGGCGATCGCCCGCACAACCGGCGACGAATTGGCGGGCGACCTTGAGCTCGACGAAGGGAAAATCGTCAAGCCCCGAAAGCGACGGCCATTCGGCTCCGAGATTGCCGAGCGAGATGGCGATCGTGCGGTACCGCAATAGCCTGGCGAGCTCCCTCACCAGCTTCAGGTTGCGAATGACTTCGGCGGCGTTGACTTGGACGATGAGTCCCTCGAAAGCCGGATGGTCCGGTATCCGTCGCCACAGATGTTCGATCAGTTCCGAATCCCGAAAGAAGGCGATTGGCAGATTGATCGCGATTTCGATGTGACCGTGGCGAGCAGTGAAATAGCGCCAATCGTTGATCGCCCGGTCAATCACAAGCTCCGTCACCGCGCCCACATGGGGACCATCGTCCGGCATGACAGATCCCGGCGGCACGGCCCCCAAAGTCGGATGACGGATAGGCACGAGTGCTTCGGCGCCGCTCAGCGCGAGCGTGCCCATATCGATCTTCGGCTGATACCAGAGTTCGAGAGAGTTGACAGGCGAAGTCTCCGCCGCGGTCATCGAATGGTTTGGCGGCGATTCGACGGACGCGAGCGCGGCGATACAATTGCGCAGATCCCCTCGACTGAAAGGAGTCGGGAGCAAGCGCAGCATGGTAAGGCCGAGCTTCTCACCAAGTTCTTGGACGGCCCTCACCATGGGCGAAACCCGCGGACCAAGCACCAGCACTTTGCCGTCGAATTCCTTCGCCGCCAGCAATTCCACCATCTTGCAGGCTTCGATCCCGCCCGTCGACGACCCGATCACAACGAGGTCCGGCAGTCGCGACGCAAGCTCTGCGGTCAACGCGGCGACGTCGACGCATTCGCAAGTCACACAGCCGAGGTCTTCCAGCGTCTCCACAAGGAATGTTCGCAGCTGTGGCCCGGCGTCGGCGACGCAGACACAAGGCATCACGCTGCGCCGCGGGAACACAGCAAGCTTGGTCGCGTCGTCGGGCCTTTGATCGTCCATGGCACCACCCTGTACTGGCGAGCGGCGCCCATTCTAGAGAGGTGGCAGTGCCGAAACGTGAAGTTTCTCGACGAGGCAGAGCCAAATGTGCGGATAGCATCAACCCCGGCTTGATGAGCTATTTAAAAATTTTTTCAATTATCTTGAAACTTGCTCCGCCGTGCGCAGGCGTCGCCGGACGACCCCCCTCAGGCCGTCATGAGAAAGCGAGGTTCCGCGCGCTCGAGCACGAGGCAGGTCAGCCGGCCGGTCGCAAACGCTCCGGTGTCGATGTTGATCCGGTTTGGTAATACCTCGGGCC
>DATFVP010000039.1:0-7238 GCA_035260285.1 Methyloceanibacter sp. | reverse complement strand
CCCTTGAAGAAGAACAGCGGCTCGATGAGGCGGCGGCAGGCCGGATCGCGCTTGGCCACGGCCATGATATCGGCGCGGAAAATGTCGCCGAGACCCGGATCCTCCGCAAGGACCTCGCGGAAGGTCTTGTGCAGAAGGCCGGTGTCGACGGAAGGCTGGAGCCGGTGGGCCACGGTGTGGCAGACAGCGTCCTCGAGCGTCGGCTCACTCAAGATCGTGGCGTAAATCAAACTCGCCAGCACCGGCTCGTCAGCGCTTGTCTCTTGCGCTTCGCGGCGTACCTGCTCCCATATCGGGTCGTAGCTCTTGATCTGCGGCTTTGCCGCGGTGAAGGCCTTGTTCATGACAACCACCTCTCTGAAGCACCCTTCGAGGGCCAATTTCCCGCTTCACTAGCACGGGACTTAAGCGCGCTGGGTTAAAAAGTCGAGCACGCCCCGCTTGAAACTCGCGTCGCCAACCGCCTTCATGTGATCGCGACCCTTGATATCAAGCAGCTTGGCGCCCGGAATGAGGGCCGCGAGCTCGGCCCCCGAGCCGCCGAGCACGTCTTCCGTACCGACCGCGACAAGGACTGGGAGCCTAATGCCGGCAAGCAGTTCCGGCGTGATCTTTTCGCGCGGGCCGCGCATGCAGGCGGCAAGTGCGGCAAGGTCGCTCCCGGTATGTTCGGCAAACGCCCTGAAGCTTCGCGACGTATCGTTGGTCACCTCGTCGATGCTCTTCGCCTCGAGCGCCTTGGCAAGTGGCCCTGTCCCTACCATGCCCCGCACCATGTTGATGCCGAGCCCGGCAAGGATGACGCTGCGCACGCGCTCCGGATGGTTGAGCACCAGGAACGCCGAGATGCGTGCCCCCATGGAGTAGCCCATGACGTCGGTCCGCTCGATGTCGAGATGGTCGAGCAGGCGGCGCGCATCTTCGGCCATCGTCGGGGCGCCATAACGCTGGGGGTCGTACAGCTTCTCGCTTTGCCCATGCCCCCGATTGTCGAAGGCGATGACGCGGCGGCCGCTTTCGGTCAGGGTCCTCCCCCAACCTGGGTCGATCCAATTGGTCGCAACATTGGAGGCAAAGCCGTGGATGAGCAGGATTGGATCCCCCTCCCCCTCATCCCAATAGGCGATGCACACACCGTCAGATTGGAAGCTCGGCATTCCTCTATCGCTCCGGACGTTCGCCGACTATGCTCACGCGCGACCCACCCTGGAAACATGTGACGCTGCTGCCATGGCTCAAACGCTGGTGCCTCATTTCATAAATGACAAGGGCGTCGACCGTATCGCGATCGGCGTCAAGGAATTCCAATGCATGGGCGCGGCGCCGCCCTTCGACCATCCCCATGTCTATCTCGATATGGGGGATGAGGGGCAGCTCGTCTGCCCTTATTGCTCGACGCTGTTCCACTACGATCCGACCCTCAAGGCCACCGAGAGCGACCCGCCAAGTTGTGTCTTCGTGGCAACCGCACCGCCCGGCGCACCGGAGGCTTGAGCGCTGCGCCAATGACGAAGTCCGAGCCGCACAGCCGCGCACTCATCGTGGGCGGCGGCATTGGCGGACTTACCACGGCCCTCGCGCTCGCGCGAACCGGCATGTGCGCCACCGTTCTCGAGCGCTCAGCCTTTGCCGACGAGACCGGGGCCGGCATCCAACTCGGACCGAATGCGACACGCGCTGTAGCTGAACTCGGCGTGCTTGATGCGATTGCCGCAACTTCCTTCAGACCCGGTGTCCTCAGGCTGTACGATGGCCGGGCGGGGGCAAGTCTTGCCTCAGTGCCTCTCGGACGCGTCGCCGAGGATCGCTACGGCGCCCCATACCTCACGCTTCACCGCGCCGACCTCCACGCAAGCCTTCTCGCCGCGTGCCAGTCCGAACGTGCGATCGAGCTCACGAGCGGCTTTGAGGTCATGGAGGCCGAGGCCGTCGCCGAGCCTGTGATCGTCCGTGGCGCTGATGGACTGCAGACCGAAGGCTCAATCCTAGTTGCCGCTGACGGTCTCTGGTCGCGGCTGCGCGATCGCATCGCTCCCGATGCAGATCTGTGCTTTTCCGGCGCCACCGCCTGGCGCGCGCTTCTGCCGCGCAGCGAGGTGCCAGCGCCGTTCGATGCCCCGGAGGTCGGACTCTGGTTCGGGCCCAACGCCCATCTCGTCCACTATCCCGTGCGCGGCGGCAAGGACTTGAACATCGTCGCCGTGGTCGAGGGCGGCAGCGCGAAGCAGGGCTGGAGCCGGCGCGCCGAACCTGATCTCCTGCTGCCAAGCTTCGAGCGCTGGGCTCAACCGGCCAAGGCCTTGTTGGAGACGGTCGAGACCTGGCGCTGCTGGTCGCTCTTTCGGCTAAAGCCTTTGCCCCGCTGGACAAACGGGCGCATGGCGCTTCTTGGCGATGCCGCCCATCCCGTGCTGCCCTACCTCGCGCAAGGAGCGGCCCTTGCCATCGAGGACGCCGTCACGCTCGCGGCAAGCATCAAGGCTAGCGGTGGCGATCCTGCGAGCGCCTTTCCTCGCTACCAGTCGCTGCTCATGGATCGCGCCGCCCGCGTTCAAGTCAGGGCCGCGCGTTTCGGACGCATCTACCATCTCCGCGGTCCGGCGGCGTTCGCGCGCAATTTTCTGCTTGGGCGAAGGCATCCTGAGTCTCTGCTGCAAAGCTTCGACTGGCTCTACCGACACGCGAACCGCTAAGCGGCGGGGGTCGATTTGGTCGAGGTCACCGTGAGCAGGACGAGAGCGCCCACGAGCGCCGACAGCAAAGAGCCGAGCAGCACCGAAAGCTTGAGCACGGCTTCCGTTTCCGGATCAGTAAAGGCGAGCAAGCCTATGAAAAGACTCATGGTGAAACCGATGCCGCAGAGAACCGCTACGCCGTAGATCTGGCGCCAACTGGCGCCGGCGGGAAGTGTTGCGATGCGCGCTTTCTTGGCCAGGTAAACGGCAGAAAGAATTCCGAATTGCTTGCCAAGGAAGAGACCGCTGACAATGCCGAGCCCGAGCGGCGAGAGAAGCGACATATTCCCTGTCGAGTTGATAGCCACGCCGGCATTGGCGAAGCCGAAGATCGGCAGCACCAGAAACGCCACCCAGGGAGACAGCGCGCGCTCCATGTCGTGCAGCAACGAGTGCCGGCCATCGCCGGCGTTGTCGATGGGGATCATCATGGCCAGCACGACACCGGCGAGCGTTGCGTGGATGCCCGAGAACAGCATCGCGGTCCATAGCTGGACGCCGAGCAGGACATAGGGGAGAAGCCGTGTCTCCCCGCGCCGGTTGAGCCAATAGAGCGTGGCCGCGAACACTGCCGCAACTGCAAGCGCCGCGAAGGAGAGATTCGAAGCGTAGAAGGTTGCTATGATGAGGATCGCGCCGAGATCGTCGATAATGGCGAGCGAGGTGAGGAAGACCTTGAGTGAGCCAGGCACCCGCGAGCCGACCAGAGCCAAAACGCCAAGGGCAAAGGCAATGTCGGTGGCGGTCGGCACCGCCCAGCCGCGCCAGTTCTCCGGATGGGGAAAATTGATCGCCATGAAGATCAGCGCCGGGACGAGCATTCCGCCGAGAGCCGCGATCAGCGGAAGGGCGCGCCGCGGCCAGGTGTCGAGTTGCCCCTCCACCATCTCTCGCTTGATCTCGAGCCCGACCAGGAGAAAGAAAAAGGTCATCAGCCCATCATTGATCCAATGCAACAGGTCAAGGCCGCCGATGGCTGAGTGCATCACCGCTTTGTAGTCTTGCGCGAGGGGAGAATTGGCCATGGTCAGGCCGAACGCGGCGCTCACCATCAACACAAGGCCGCCCGACGCTTCGGACTCAATGAAGTGCTGGAACGTCGTTCTCGTGCGGCGCGATGAGGACATGAGCGGACCCCGGCGGGACTTGCGATGCCCTATAACCGGGGAGCTAAAGTCGGCCAACCCAATTCGTGTTTCGGGATCGACCGGCATGTCTACGAGAACAGGCGCCCTCGCCTGAGGACGCCCGTATTGGCTCTTACCACGAGGCCGAGGCCGCGTTATTGCGGCAGCTTCAAGCCCGCAAGAGTTCGCATCTTGCGGGCTCTTCCACCTTGGAGCGGGCGTGTCCTTGAGCGGACGATCAATGCCCCGGAGCGCCGCGGCGGGCCGTCTCATAGAGGAACCAAACGCGCCGTTCGGCCTGGTCGATCCAATTCTCGATCAGGCTTGCCGTGGCGACATCGTTCTCGTCGTCGCAAAGTGCATGAGCTTCGCGCAAGGCGGTGATCAGCGCCTGGTTGTCGGAGCGGAGCTCGGCCAGCATGTCCAGCGGATCGACATAGTCGGCGTCGTTGTCAGGGATGCGCTTGAGCCTGGCAATCTCGCCAATGGAATGCAGCGTAAGGCCGCCAATTTTGCGCACCCGCTCGGCAATGTCGTCGGTGGTGGCGAAGATCTGATCAGCCTGCTCGTCGAACATCAGATGATAGTCGCGGAAATGCGGTCCGCTGGCGTGCCAGTGAAAGTTTTTGGTCTTCATATAAAGCGCGAACACATCTGCAAGCAGCTTGTTGAGCGCGGCCGTGATGTCGCGACTGGCATTGCTGCCGAGATCGGTTGGGGTCTGGAGCGGCGCCTTGCGGCGGTCCTTGATGTCCTTATCCATGTGCATGTCTCCTTGGCGGGAATGGTGCGATAACGCATCTATATGGCGGCAGGTTGCGAATGCGCTTGTTGTGGCTTGCTGAATTCGTTGCAAAATAATGGCAGGCGCGGCCCATTTTGGGGATCCGGGTAAAGGAGCACGGCATGTTTATCGCAATGAACCGGTTCAAGGTACACAAAGGATCGGAGCGCGACTTCGAGCAGGTCTGGCTGACGCGTCAGACGCATCTTGAGCAGGTGCCGGGATTCATGGTCTTCCACCTGCTTAAAGGTCCGGAAAAGGACCATCACATCCTCTACGCTTCTCACAGCGTATGGCGCTCGCAGAAGCACTTCGAGGCTTGGACCCGATCGGAAGCTTTCCGCAAAGCCCATGCCGGCGCTGGTGCCGGCAAGCCGCTCTATCTCGGCCATCCCGAATTCGAGGGCTTCACCGTTCTGCAGGAAGTGAAGGCTGACGCCGGAGCTGGCGTCGCCGCCGAGTGACGCTAAAGCGTCAGTTCACGCGAATGACCTGCACCAGATTGTCGGAGAAAGTCGGCGCCCGGCCGAGGCTGCAAAAGGCATCGGAGGAGATCGAGTTTACCGACCCGTCTGAGCGGTTGAGACTCCGCCAATAGCCGAGCGTGGCCACGATCACGCCTTCCTGCACGTCGTCGGTGACCCGGGCAAGGCCCTCGAAGTCGCCGCGGTCATTGAACACCCGCACCGGATCGCCTTCTCGGATCGAGCGCTCTTGCGCATCCTTCGGGCTCAGCATCACGAATTGCTCGCCCTGCCCTTTGATCTTATGCGGCTCGTTTGCGTAGCAGGAATTGAGGAAGCCGTGGCTCTTCGGCGAGATAATGTTGAGCGGGTAGTTCGCCGCGCGCGCGGCATTGCTCTCTGGGCTCTCCCGCGGCGGCAGGTAGCCGGGCAGCGGATCCACGTCCTCGCCCGACTGCATCGCCTCGTACATCATGCGAAACGGGGGAGCAACGAAGTTCTTGGCGTCCTTGACCATGAACTCGACCTTGCCTGAGGGCGTCGGAAAATTGCCGTTGGCGTGCGGCAGCCGGTCGTCAGGTGTGCCGACGGCTAGATGGAAATAGCCGTGCTTGCGGAAATATTCCATGTCGACACCCGCCATCTGCGGCGCGTCCCATTTCACATAATGCTCGGCAAGCTCCATATCGCCCATCTTGAATTGCGGGTCGTCGTAGCTCATGCCCGCTGCGAGCAGGCGGAAGATCTCGGCGTTGGACTTCGCCTCGCCGCAAGGCGGAATCGCCTTCTCATTGATGGTGAGATAGAAGTGGCCCCAAGAGAACATCATGTCGTCGTGCTCTCCAGCCATGGTCGCCGGCAGAACGATATCGCCGTAGGCCGCAGTGTCGGTCACGAAGTGCTCGGCCGTCACGAAGAACAGATCTTCGCGCGACAGGCCTTTCACGATCTTGTTGGTCTGCGGCGCCTGACTCACCGGATTGGTGTTGTAGACGTAGAGACCCATGATCGGCGGATCGAGCTTCATCTCGCCGGTCAGCGCCTGACCAAGCTGGAGATTGTTGACCACCCGCGTGCCCGGCCTGATGAAATCGGGACGCGACACGCGCTGCCAATCCACCGGGAACTCCCAAAGCGGCATCTGCAACAAGCCGCCGCCGACATGGCGCCATGAGCCTGCGAGCGCCGGAATCGCGCAGACGGCGCGGATGGTCTGGCCGCCGCCGGCGTGTCGCTCGAGCGCGACGCCCATGCGGATCACTGACGGCTGGGCTTTGGCGAAACCGTGCGCAAAGTGAGCGACGTCAGACGCAGGCACGCCGGTGACACGCTCGACATAGGCGGGAGTGAATTGCTTGGCGCGCTCGGCGAGTTCCTCGAAGCCAACCGTGTGCTTCGCCACCCACTCGCGGTCGACAAGGCCGTTGTCGATCATCGCGGCGATCACGCCCATGGCCAAGGCGCCGTCGGTCCCGGGCTTCGGCATGATGTGCCAGTCGGCCTGCTTGGCGGTGCGCGACCTGTAGGAATCGATCACCACGATCTTGGCGCCGCGCTTGCGCGCTTCGAGCACGAAGGGCCAATGATGCAGATTGGTCGAGATCGAGTTGCACGCCCAGATCACGATGTATTTGGAATGGACGAAGCTCTCGGGGTCGACGCCGCCGGTCGGGCCGACCGTGAGCAGCCACGCGGTGGACGATCCTGAGGCACAGAAGGTTTTCTCGTTCACCGTCGAGCCGAGCTTGTTGAAGAAGGCATCGCCCGCAGTCAGCCCCTGCACCAGGCCTTCATTGCCGAGATAGGAGTACGGCATAATCGCCTGGCTGCCGTATTTCGCAATGATGTCCTTCCAGCGCGACGTGATCTCGGCAATCGCTTCGTCCCAGGAGATACGGGTGAATTGGCGCGATCCTTTCGGCCCTGAACGGCGCAGAGGATAGAGCACGCGGTCAGGATTGTAGTGATGGTCGTGGTAGTCCTTCAGCTTCACGCAAAGGGTGCCGCGCGTCATCGGGTGGTCCTTGTTCCCGCGCACCTCCACGAGCTTGCCGTCGTCCACCTCGTAGATCATGGCGCAGGTGTCGGGGCAGTCATGGGGACACCCACCGAAGAAGGTTTTGCGTGC
>DATFVP010000038.1:0-2867 GCA_035260285.1 Methyloceanibacter sp. | reverse complement strand
TCGAGGCCGAGCGCCTTGGCGGCGGCGAGATTGATCACCAGCTCCAGCCGCGTCGGCCGCACCACTGGCAGATCCGCCGGTTTCGCGCCCTTGAGAATGCGGCCGGTGTAAACGCCCTTAAGATGATACGCTTCGATAATGCTGGAGGAGTAGCTCATCAGGCCGCCGGCCAGCACCTGCTCGCGTTCTGCATAGATCGCGGGGAGCGCGTGGCGCATTGCGAGCGCGGCCAGCTGGTAGCGCCGGGCGGTCATGAAAGAACCGGTAACGACGATAAGGGCGTCAGGGCGCCGCTGCGCGAAACCGGCAAAGGCCGCGTCGATTTCGCTTGCGGTGGCGGCATTGACGACCTGAATTTGTTTGCCAAGCCTGGGCGCCGCTTCCTGCAGCTCTCGCAATCGATCGGCGGTGTCGGGAAAGCTCGGGTTGGCGAGCGCGGCAACCGCGGCTGCTTGCGGGACCAATTCGTGCAGCAACCCCAGCCGCTTCGCCTCGAGGTCATTGGCGAAGAAGTTCACACCGGTGACGTTGCCCTCGGGTCGATTGAGACTGGCGACAAGGCCGAGCTTGACTGGATCGGCTCCGCTTCCGAACACAATGGGAATGGTTGTGGTTGCCGACTTGGCCGCGAGGCCAGCCAGACTATTGGTGACGATGACTGCCACCTGACGGCGGACGAGTTCGGCCGCCATTGACGGCAGTCGGTCTGGTTGATGCTCCGCCCAGCGAAATTCGATGGCAACATTCTGGCCCTCGACGTAGCCCGCCTCTTTCAGGCCGCCGCGGAATGCAGCGACGAACGGCGCCCACTCATTGGGCGAGCCGCTGTGCAGATGGCCGATCAGCGGCATCGCCGGCTGCTGCGCATGCGCTGCGAGCGGCCACGCTGCGGCTGCGCCGCCGAGCAGCGCGATGAAATCGCGGCGCTTCATGTTGAACCTCCCCCTCCAGAGTCGGTTCACCGCACCTCAGCCTGCCATAGGAGCGGCGGCGAGTCTTACAAACGGACCTGAATTGTTCTGAGTAAACGGGCCTATTGCCGGCGCGTCCTATCCCCCAAATGGGGGGGCGTAACCGGGTGCCCCTTGCCAAAGGATCGCGTCGGCTCAAAGTCCGTCCCGTCTTATATTTCTCTTTTACTGCTGTCTGCCAAATAATGCACGCACCAACTGGTGCTCTCTAGTGAACTAGCTAATCGCGAATTCGACTAGCACGATCATCGACGCCACACTCCGATGGACTGGCAACACATAGGCGGATGCGATAACCTTTGGTGCTACGTGCAGACTTACTAACTTGGTTGCGTTCGTTGAATTTTGAGCTTGAGTCCTTGGCCCTGTCGAACTGGATAGAGACGCCCAATGACGATGATCCCACAGCGCGAAAGCTCGATCGATCGCCGCCTGTTCCTCGGCGGTCCTGGGGCACTGATCCTGTTGGGACAGCCAGTGCTCGCACAGGATGCGAAAAGCGAGGCGAAGCCGGACGCCAAAGCAGACGCTATCGTAAAGCGCCTTAGCGACACCATCGCGGACTTTGTGGTCGGCTTCGACACGACATCGCTGCCGCCGCTCGCCATAGAGCGGGCGCGACTTGCCTTCATCGATACCCTCGCCGTGATGCTAGCCGGAAGCCGCGAGGAAGGGTCCGAGATTGTCTGCGAGATGGTCAGGCAGGAAGACGCCGGCCCGAAGGTTTCGGTGGTCGGCCAGTCGTTCCGCACCTCGCCGCAGCTCGCTGCGCTCGCGAACGGCGTTGCCGCCCACATTATGGACTACGACATGTCCTCCTTGTTGGGCCAGCCGACTTCGCCGATCATTCCGGCGCTGTTGCCGCTCGCGGAGAGCACCGGGGCGACGCCCGCCGAAGTAACGGCGGCCTTCATTGTCGGCTTCGAAGTGTGCCTGAAGTTCGCGCGATCGGCGCCCGAACAATCCTTGGCCGGCGGCTGGCACGCGGTGAGCAGCATCGGCACCATGGGGGCCGCCATGGCCTGCGCGCGTATCCTCCGGGTCCCGCGCGAGCACATTGCCAACGTTCTTGGCATCGCCGCATCGCTGTCCGGCGGGCTCTCGGCCAATTTCGGCACCATGACCAAGCCGCTGCACTCCGGCACCAGCGCCCGCAACGCGATCCTCGCCGCCACGCTGGGCCGCGGTGGCTTCACGGCGAGTGCGACGGCGCTCGAAAATCCGGTGTCCGGCTATTTCCGCGCTTTCGACCGAGGCATCAAGGTCTCGTTCGATCCGTTCGCCGAGCTTGGCCGCCGCTACGACATCGTCGAGCGCGGCTTCAAGCCCAAGCGCTATCCCTGCGGCGGCCTCGGCCACACCGCAATTGACGCCACGCTCGAGCTGCGCAACGAGATCAAGGTCGACGACATCACCACCATCAAGACCAGCATCACCAAATACGCGGCCTCGCGCATAGGCGACAAATATCCGACCTCGATCGAAAGCGCCAAGTTCAGCATGCCCTATGTGGCGGCCTATACGGCACTCTACGGGGCGCCCATGCTCAAGGCCTTCACGGAGGAGTCGATCGCCGACGAGAGGATCAAGACGCTGGCCCGCAAAGTCTCGGTCGCGATTGATCCGGAATTCGCCGACATCCTCGACGAGAGCCCGTCACGCGTGACCGTGACGCTCGCCGACGGCCACACCGTGCAGCGCATGCGCTATTACGCCAGCGGCACTCCGCAGGCGCCGCTCACTAAGGAGCAGGTCGAGGAGAAGTTCTTCCTTTGTGCCGAGCGTGCCGTGGACAACACCGCGGCGACGAAAATCTTCTCGTTCCTGAACCAGTTCGAAGGGGAACCTTCGTTAGCAGAGCTGTGGACGCTGCTGAAGCGGGGATAAGCCGCCTGC
>DATFVP010000037.1:0-14239 GCA_035260285.1 Methyloceanibacter sp. | reverse complement strand
AGGCCTAAGCTTCGCCATATTCTCCTGCACCGGCGCCATGACGCCGCCGATCACGTCGAAGTCCGGCGTATTGCCGGTCTCGAGCAGATAGGTGATGTCGTCGGTACTCCACTCGCCAAGACCGTCATGGCTCGGCGTGATGTTTGGAATCTTGCCCTTTCCTTCGGGGTTGCGTGCGCCGGCAAAGGCCTGGCTGTGAATGATGCCCCCGAGAGAATTCCGCGGCGAATGACACTCCCCGCAATGACCAGGGCCCTGGACGAGATACGCCCCGCGATTGAGCTCGTTACTCGCCTTGGTATCAGGCGTGAAGGTCTGCCCGTCGACATAAAGCAGCTGCCAAAGGCCGAGCCCCCGCCGGATGTTGTAGGGGAAAGCGAGCTCATGCGGCGGCGTCTTATGCTTCACTGCCGGCAAGGTATCGAGATAGGCCTTGAGGTCGATGAGATCCTCATAGGTCATGCGCTGATACGAGGTGTAGGGAAACGCCGGATAGAGGTGCTCGCCGTCGGGTCCTATTCCGCGCTTCATCGCGTTGACGAAATCGAGCGTGCTCCAATTGCCGATGCCAGTCTCTTTGTCGGGGGAGATGTTCGGCACGTTGAAGACGCCGAAGTCCGTCTTCAGGCAGCGTCCGCCCGCGAGACGCGTCTTGTCCTTGACCTTGGTATCCTTGCACCTGGCCAGAGGCTCGGCGTGGCACTCCGCACAACCGCCTGCCGTGAAGATGTACTCGCCATTTGCAACGTCCGGGGTATGCGCGGGGAGATCGGAAGCCGGCACCGTCTTCGGCATGGTCAATAAATAAAAAACGATCGCCCCGGCGATGGCCAGGGCGAACAGCGCCCACCACCACGCTCTCCGTGCGTTTCCTCCTCGGGCGGCGTCCGTGGTCATGTTGGCGACCACGCCATGCGCATCGCTAGTCCAACTTCTCGCGGTACTTCTCGTGACACTCCTTGCACACCTTGGTCATGTCGTTGAATGCGGCGGTAAAGGTGCCTTTTCCCTGCTCGGCCGCGCCAGCCGCCTTGGCGCTCGCATCCTTGAGCTTATTGGCCAGCGCCTTGAAGTTATCGAAGTCCTCCCAGATTTCCGGCTTGGCTTCGCTTTGGTCATCCTTGTCAGGAATTTTACTATCGGCGATTCCACCATGCTCGGTCCCCTTCGGGAACAGCGTTACGTATTTATCCGGCACGCCGCTGACCTCGTTCATGGCCTTGGCGGCCTCGGCGGCGTCGAAAGGCTTCACGCCCTTGACCATCTGACCGCCGAGCTTCGCTGCCGGCGCCACGGTCTTCTTCATAAGATCCCGCCGCTCCTTCACTGCCGCTACCAAATCATCATCAGCGGAAATTGCTGCCGTGGTGCAGAACGCGATGCCCACGCTCGCACCGACGATCATCATCAGTTGTTTCTGCATTAACCCTCCCCACTCATCGGAACCGCACCGCCTGCCCTGCCGCCTTGGCGCAAGACAGGCCGAGGCGCGCGAAATGGTGACTATTATTTGAGGCTCGGGTTTTAGCCCCCCTGACTGATCATGATGTTGAGCAGTTGCGGCGAGGGCCGGCCGTCAACTGGTAAACGGTTGGCGTGCTGATACTGACTGATCGCATCCGCTGTGCGCTCGCCATAGAGGCCGTCGGCCGGGCCTGGATCGTAGCCGAGCCGCGCCAGCGACGTCTGGATGTTGTAGACGAGCTCGGATCCGCCGGGCGGCGGCGGCGCTCCGTAGTATTGGCTATCATAATAGGTGCGGGCATTGGCATCGGCTTCCGCAGCACCCGTGACCAGACCGACGCCTGCGCCAATTGCGGCGCCGGTTCCAGCGCCCCTGCCGCCTCCGACAATGCCGCCGATAATCGCGCCGACCACGCCGCCCTGCACACCGCGCTCGATGACCTGCGCCTGCGCGTGCGATGGCCATAGACCCATCGCCGGCAACGCCAGCGTCAAAACTGAAAGCCACGCGATGCGGTTGATTGAAGCCCCGAACTTGCGCGTCATGATGTCCTCCTGTTTTCGCGCCGCTTCAAAATCGACGAGCCACCCGGCCATCACCCGCGCCCCGCTCAACGAGCGAGCTTCGTGAGCGGCATTCTGCCATACGATCCGCCCGTCCCGCTACAGCCTAAGCACCAATCAAGGCATTGGAATGCCGCGATTACGGGGGGGCACATGCCACGCCCTTTGCACCGCCGGCCGTGCCGCGATCGCCACGTACCAGCGCTTGACATTGGGATAGTCGTCGAACGTGACGGTTTGCCACTCGAATCTCGAAATCCAAGGCCAGATAGCGATATCGGCAATTGAATAGTCGTCCGCCACGTATTCGTGCTCGGCGAGCCGTCGTTCGAGCACGCTCCACAGCCTGCGCGCTTCCTTGGTATAGCGCTCCTCGGCGTATGCGCTCTTTCCCGGATTGAACTTCACGAAGTGGTGAACTTGCCCGAGGAACGGCCCGGGCCCTCCCATCTGCCACATCAGCCACTCGACCACGCGCCATTTGGCAGGGAAGTCCTGCGGCCAAAGCTTGCCGGTCTTCTCGGCGAGATAAAGCAGGATCGCACCGGACTCCATGAGCCGAAGCCCGTTGTCGGTATCGATGATCGCCGGGATCTTATTGTTGGGAGAGATGGCGAGAAAGTCGGGATGGAACTGCTGGCCCTTGCCGATGTCGATTGGATGCACCCGATATGGCAGCCCCACTTCTTCCAGCATGATTGACGCCTTCTGCCCGTTCGGCGTCGTCCAAGTATAAAGCTCGATCATTCCCGCTCCCCTGCCCGCGACCTAGTCGCGCGTCTGTGCATCGCATCACGCACCTTCGCTAGCGAAGTTGCGCCTCCACGCAAGCCTCCACGAGTCTTACTCGCAATGCAGCACGACTCTCATTCGCAGCTGCGAGATGATTCGATTCATCAAGTCTTCATTCATCGGCCCTCCTATCGCCGCGAACCTGTCGCGTCCACGCCACAGCCGATTGCTATCGAAATGATGGCTACTCGGAGCGGGCGCTTAGTTGGGAGGAACCTAATGCTTGACCGTGCGCAACTCGACAATGAACTCAACGGCGCGCATCAGGCGAACTTCGTCCGCTATGCGATCTACTACACGCCGCTGCCTGGTTCGCCGCTCGCTGCCTTCGGACGCTCCTGGTTCGGCCGCGCCAATGACGGTGTAACGCTGCAGGCTTTCTCGGACGCCGGCCTCACCGGCGCCGCTGCCGTCAAGCCGCTTGCCGGCTCGTCGCGCTATAGTGGATTGCATGCCGTGTTCAAGGCGCCGTTCTGCCTGCGCGAGGGCATGGGCCCCGATGCGCTGAAGGCGCGGTTGATCAGTTTTGCCGCCCGCCGGAAGCGGGTGGAGACAGGTCCACTGACGCTGGCGCGCGGCGGCCGCTATCTCGTGCTTCGCCCAATTCAGCCAACGCCCGCTCTCGATTGGCTCGCGGCGCAATGCGTCGCCGCGTTCGACAGTTTCGCCGAGCCCGCAGGTTGCGCCTCTGCGCAAGCCGGCGTGAGCCTCAATGACCATCAGCGCCTGCTGCTGAAGAGCTTCGGCGATCCGCATGTGTTGAGCGAGTACCGGTTCTACATCACGCTGACCGGACCTCTCGATGCCGCTCACCTCGAGCGCATCTCGCAGGCGCTATGGCCAATACTGGAGGAGATTTGTGCCTCGGGCGTGACCGTCGACGGCCTTTCGCTGTTCGGCGAGACCGGCGGGCGCTCCCCCTTGCGGCTCATCGGCCGCTACCGCCTGGGCGCCTGAGAAATCCTCGGTTCCCTGCGGGTTGGAGCAGATTCTGCTCCACCCATGGAACAAAGTTTTGACACATGGGTTGTGCACCGTGTTGCGACTCGGCTGGGGGACAGCACGGGGGAATCCAATGCCAGACTATGGGGAGATCTTGGCGTTTCTCGCCGCGAACCCGCCACAGCTATCGGCGGAGCGCGAGCTTCACGCCTCGCTGCTTGAGCTTCTGGCCCAGTGCCTGCGCTCCGAACAGGTGTCTACCGACGCTGAGGATGCCTCGCCGGAGAATCTTGAAGCGCACCATTTCCGCTGGGTGAATTTCAACTAACGCCGAAAACCGAAGAATTCCGCTTTGGTGGCGCAATTGGCGCCGCCCATGCCGCCACGTCTCTAGAACTTGGCCTCCTTGTTTTCGGCCAAATCGGCGCCCAAATCAATAAGCCTTGATCTTGGTCAATGCGTTTTGGTGCCGGCAAGGCATCGCTTTGACGCGCTAGGGGGCAAAAGCCGAGATTTGCGCGATTTAGCGCGATATCTGCCGATATGTGCCGATTTGCGCGGGCGGCGTGCCGGTGCTAACAACCAATGTACGATGCCTGCTGGACGGCAGCAATGAGCCGCCAGCTTGAGGTTTTCGAGGGGAGATCAATCAGATCATGAGGGAAAACGTCGCGGTAAAGCGTGCGCCTGGACCCGAGGTCAAGAGCTCCGCCGAAGATGTGGTCAAGACGTTCCTGAAAAGCGTCGATAGCGCCAAGCGTTCCGAGCAACCCTATCGCCATTGGGCGCTGCAAGGCTGCTTCCCCGCCGACAGCGTTGAAGACGTGCTGGCGCTTCCCTTTGATGCCCCCTCGCTCGACGGCGTCTCCGGCAAGCGCGAGCTGCATAACAACACCCGCAAATATTTCGACGTGGAGAACCGCAAACGCTTCCCGGTTTGCGCGGCGATCGCTCACGCCTTTCAGGACAAGCGGGTGACGAGCCATATCGAGAATGCCTTCGGCACCGATCTCAAGGGCACCTATCTCCGCATCGAGTTCGCCCAGGACATCGACGGCTTCTGGCTCGAGCCGCATACCGACCTCGGCGTGAAGACGTTCACCATGCTGCTCTATCTGTCGCGGGACTCGAGCCATCATGACCTCGGCACCGACATCTATGATGGCGACAAGCGTCATTTCGGCCGCTCGGCCTTCGCCCCCAACGGCGCCATGGTGTTCATCCCCGGGAACAACACCTATCACGGCTTCGAGAAACGCCCGATCAAGGGCGTGCGCACCTCGCTGATCATCAACTACGTGACCAATGAGTGGCGGGCGCGCGAGCAGCTCTCCTTCCCGGAAGCGCCGATCGCCTAGCCACACTGCTCGCACCCAAGTGAATCTCGTCATGCCCGGCCTTGTGCCGGGCATCCACGAATCTCAACGACAAGAAAAGACGTGGATGGCTGGGATTAGCCCGGCCATGACCGCAGTGTTGTAAGGCTTCCGCGGTTGCCCTATCGCAGCGATGCTGTAAGCATTGACCGGCAGCACGCGGGTGTAAGCAATGAGCAAAGTCGCCTGGATCGGGCTCGGCGTCATGGGCTATCCCATGGCCAGCCATCTCAAGATGCGCGGACATCACGACGTCGTCGTGTTCAATCGCACGCGCAAGCGCGCCGAGGCTTGGGTCGCCGAATTCGGCGGCACTGCCGCGCACACGCCTGCGGCGGCCGCGCGCGATGCCGACTTCATCTTCACCTGTGTCGGCAACGATGATGATCTTCGCGAGGTAACGCTTGGGCCTGACGGCGCCTTCTCGGCGTTGAAGCAAGGCGCGGTGGCGATCGACAACACCACCGCTTCGGCGGAAATTGCCCGCGAGCTCCACGCCGCGGCCGAGTTAAAGGGCGCGGGCTTCCTCGACGCCCCGGTGTCGGGTGGCCAGTCTGGCGCGGAGGGCGGCACGCTCACGGTCATGGTCGGCGGCGACGAACTGGATTTCCGCAAGGCCGAGCCGGTGATCAGGGCTTATGCACGAGCCGTCACCTTGATCGGCCCATCGGGCTCAGGCCAGCTCACCAAGATGGTCAACCAGATCTGCATCGGCGGATTGATTCAAGGCCTCGCCGAAGCGCTGCATTTCGCCAAGCGCGCCGGCCTCGACGTCGAGAAGGTGATCGACACCATCTCCAAGGGCGCGGCGCAGTCCTGGCAAATGGAGAACCGCTGGAAGACTATGGTCGAAGGCAGATTCGATTTTGGCTTCGCCGTGGATCTGGTGCGGAAGGATTTCGCGCTCGTGTTCGACGAGGCGCGGAGGAACGGCGCCGAGCTTCCCGTCACCGCGCTGGTCGATCAATTCTACGCCGAGGTGCAGGTGCTGGGCGGCAATCGCTGGGACACGTCGAGCCTGATTGCGCTGCTCGAGCGGAAGCCCTGAGAGGCCCTACTCTGCCGCGTAGTCGAGCGGCAGCGACGTCGTGTATTTGATCTGCTCCATGGCGAAGGCAGAGCTCACGTCGGACAGCTCGATCCTGGCGATCAGCCTCTTGTAGAAGGCGTCGTAGCGCTCGATGTCGGGCACCACCACGCGCAAGAGATAATCAACCTGCCCGCTCATGCGGTAGAACTCGACCACCTCGGGAAAGTCCTTCAAGGCCTCATGGAACTGGTCGAGCCACTCCTGTGTGTGATGGCTCGTGGTGATGGAGACGAACACCGTCACCCCCACATTGACTTTCTTGGCGTCGAGCAAGGCCACGCGCCGCTGAATGACTCCGCTTTCCTCGAGCTTCTGGATGCGCCGCCAGCAAGGCGTGGTGGAGAGGCCAATCTGCTTGCCGATCTCGGCGACCGGCATCGTGCAGTCCTTCTGCAGAATGTCGAGAATTTTTCTGTCCATTCGGTCAAGCATGGCGGTCCTGATAATATTTTTCCGAGATTCTAGCACGATCGGGATTCCTTTTTTATTCCATACTAACCCTACCTATTTAGTAGAATATTCCTCCTCCGGCTGCAAGCGGTTTTTTTTTGAGCTGCCGACTAGAGGAGTTTGTGGACCTCACAACGCAGCACCGGCAGCAACTCGTACTCGAACCACGGATTGCGTGTGAGCCAGGCATTGTTGCGCCATGACGGGTGAGGAACCGGAAAGACGCGAGGCCGCCGTCTCCGCCGCAAGTGCCTCCGCCAATCCAGCATGGTCGCCTGGACACTCGCACCCATCTCGGAGCCGAGATGCCAAGCTTGAGAATAGGAGCCGACCGCGAGCACGAGCTCAAGCTGCGGCAGCCGATCGAACAAGGATTTATGCCAAAGCTTGGAGCATTCGGCTCGGGGCGGCAGATCGCCACCATTTTCATCCTGCCCGGGAAAGCAAAAGCCCATGGGGATGATGGCGACGCGCGTCTCGTCGTAAAACTCCTGCGGACTGACCCCCATCCAATCGCGCAAGCGGTCGCCGGAAGCATCGGTGAAGGGAACGCCTGAGGTATGCACCCGAGTGCCCGGCGCCTGGCTACATACCGCGAGCCTCGCCGTCTCGCTCACCCGCAAGACCGGCCGGGGCTCATGCGGCAGCGGCTTGCCAACGGGCGTCTCGACACAATTACGGCAGCCGCGGATGCTCGCGAGCAAACGGTCGAGCTCGGACTCCTCGGCCCTCATAGATCGAGCGTCATGCCATCCTGGGCAACGATGAAACGCGAGCGGTCGATCTTATCGACTTGCTCAAGCATGGTCTCCCCCATATGGGTCAGCAGTACCTGCATTGCCCCCAGCCTCTCGTAATTGGCATCGATCGTCTTGTAGTCGAGATGAATGGGGAGCTTCACATCGTACTGAAAGCACTCGCTGATGAGCAGTTCCGCGCCTTGCGCGGCAGGACACAGGCTCTCCGTCCAGCCGGTATCGCCGGTGAAAGACAGCACCTTGCCTTCCAACCCCAATCTGAGCGCGTAAGGCGGCGCGCCCGAGGGATGCTTCACCTCGAACGGCGTGATGGTGACGCCGTTCAGCGCAAGCGGGACTTGCTCCTCATATTCGATGAACTCGAAGCGGAAGCCGCAAGGGCAGTTGGTGATGTTGGGATAGAGAGCCTCGGCCGCAGTTTGGAAGCGCTCGGCGATGCCCTTCGGCCCGGTGACGATCAGCGGACGCGTGCGCTTGCTCGCATATTGGGCGTCGATGAGAAGCCACGGCAAGCCTCCGAAATGGTCGCCATGCAGATGGCTGACACACACCATGTCGATTTCGTTGGGCTCGAGCCCGAGTCGATGCATCCCAATCAGCGTCGTGACGCCGCAATCGATGAGGAAGGTGGAGCTGCCGGAACGGACATGGAACGAGGTCTGCAGCTGACCGCCGGCGCCAAAAGCATCCCCGCACCCTATGATTGTAAGACGCATGATTGCCGTACGGTCCCTCTCTTTGAACCTTGCCTCTCTACGAGACGCCAAGCGCCGCGACAATGCATGGATGGGCGTTTCAGCGCGGAGCGACAGTAAACGCCGCATTAGGGATTTCCCCACATAGTCATCCGTGAGGCGTTGGTTAAGGGGTGGAGGACGCTCCGTGCTCCCGCCAACGGCCTTCTTTTTCCCGGTTCGGTCGAGTTTTGCGGGCTTTATCAGGCATGACAGCAGGCGTCTCAGCCGAGGCTCGAGCGGCCGCTTCGGCGGCAATGAACGCCAGACGGCCCCCTTTCCGCGGGCGCCGGCAGCCCCACGAAAAGCTCACCCTCCTGTCCAGTTTCCGCTCGGAGCTCGACTACGAGCTTCTGCTTCTGTTCGCTAAGAACGAGCTGTCGGCGGCTGTGACCACTCCGCTGCTCGCGGTGATTGTGGCCGTGGGCGCGATGTTCTGGGCGCCGCCGGCACAGTTGCTGCTGTGGCTCGCCACGGTGTTCTTCGCCAAAGGCCTGCTGATCAGCCTTTGCCGGCAATTCATCAAGACGCCGCGGGAGGAGGTCAAGCCGCAGGCCTGGCGCGCCAAGATGATGGCGGCGGAGTTTCTCTACGGATTGTCCTGGGCCGCGGTCGCCTTTGTCAGCTCGGGAGCCGCGGGAGAGGCAGCGCATACCTTTGTCTTCGCCGCTCTCCTCATCGTCATCTCGATGCGCATGCTGTTCGCGTCGCCGGTCATGCCCATCGTGTTCGTCGGCACGCTGCCGATGGCGGCGGCGATCGTGGTCCGCTTCGCGCTGCTCGACAACCCGTTCTACTGGGCGATGGCGGCGATGGCCATCGGCGTCTATGTCTATTTCATCTGGCTGATGAACGGCACCAACGCGACGATCACCGCCATGATCGGCTTTCGCGCCGAGAAGGACGCGCTCATCGCCGAGCTCGAGCAGTCGAAATCGATCTCCGACGAAGCGAGGGCGCGCGCCGAGGAAGCGAGCCAGGCGAAGTCCCGCTTCCTCGCCACCATGAGCCATGAGCTCCGCACGCCGCTCAATGCGATCCTCGGCTTCTCGGAGATCATGCGCTCGGAGATCCTCGGGGCGCATGAGAACCCGGTCTACAAGGAATACGCCAACGACATACACCAGAGCGGCCAGCACCTGCTTAATCTGATCAACGAGATCCTCGATATTTCCCGCATCGAGTCCGGCCGCTACGAGCTGCACGAGGTGCCAGTCGCGCTCGCCACCGTGGTCGAGGACTGCCAGCGTCTGCTGCGCTTACGCGCCGAGACCAAAGCCCTTCGCATCATCGAGCAGTTCGAGCCTGAACTTCCTCAGCTCTGGGCCGACGAGCGGGCCATGCGCCAGATCTGCCTCAACCTGCTGTCGAATGCGATCAAGTTCACCCCGTCAGGCGGAACGATCACGCTCGCCATCGGCGAGACCGAGTCCGGAGGGCAGTTTTTGAGCGTCAAGGATACCGGGCCGGGCATTCCCGAGAACGAGATCCCCCGCGTGCTGAAGAGCTTCGGCCAGGGATCTCTTGCCCATCAGACGGCGGAAGGTGGCACCGGGCTTGGGCTTCCCATCACCAAGGGACTGGCCGAGCTGCATGACGGCACGTTCGAGCTGAAGAGCAGTCTTCGCCAGGGCACGGAGGTCAAAGTGAGCTTTCCGCGCAAGCGCGTCATGGAACCGCTGCCTCGGATCGTGGAGCCCGCGCGATGGCTCAAGGACCGGCAGAGCCCTTCCAGCGCGATGGGAGCCGGCGCCGAGACCTGATCCCCGTGGCGGAAGGCAATTGTCCCGCGGCTGTTCACCCCCTACATAGGCTTGGTTGATCACCGGACCGAAGCCTCCCTTGGAAACTCCCTGCATCGACGCCTGCGAGATGGACGCTGGGTCGGGTCTGTGCATCGGCTGCGGACGGACTCTCGATGAGATCGCCGGCTGGGCGGCCATGGGCGCGGAGGAGCGGCGCGCCATCATGGCGGTGCTGCCGGCTCGCAAGACTCGCAACGCGACAGTGAAAGGCTAAAGAATTGTCGGCGTGGATTGCCATTTTTGTCCTGGCGCTCGCAGCCATGCTGCTCGTGAGCAACTCTTCCGGCACCATTGCCAATCTCGACAGCAACACCTTCGGCTATGTCGCGCTCGGGACTGCGCTCCTCGTGTTCATCGGCGGCGGCGTGCTGGTGCGCTATCGCGGGCAGGCCGGCGCCATGTTCCGCGACGCTGTCACTTGGCTTGCGCTCGGGCTCGCGCTCGTCACGCTCTACTCCTATCGCGAGGAGCTCCTGCCGATTGCCGGACGGCTTGCCGGCGAGCTTCTTCCCGGCAGCGCCATGGTGGTCGAGCAAAGCCCCGGCGGCCCGGTCGAAATCAAAATCAGAAAGCGCCTCGACGGCCATTTCACCGCCAAGGCTGAGGTCAATGGATTTTCCATTCCCATGATCGTCGATACCGGCGCCTCGACCATTGTGCTGCGCCCAGAGGATGCGAAGAAGGTTGGCATCGACGTGAGCAAGCTCAGCTTCACCGTGCCGGTGCTGACCGCTAACGGCCGCACTGTCGCGGCACGGGTGCGCCTGGACAGCGTCGCGATCGGACCGCTTCAGCGTGAAGATGTCGACGCGCTCGTGGCCGGTCCGAAGGCGTTGACCGAGAGCCTGCTCGGCATGAGCTTCCTCGGGCGGCTGCGCTCTTACGAATTCTCCGGGGATTTCCTGACGCTACGCGGCTGATCTTGAGGACTGAGTTGATCGGCCTGTACCTGCGGCAACCTCGCGCTCCTTGGCGCTGTTGGTGAAACGTCGAAAATCGCCTATCAGGGGGAGCATGTTTCCCAATCCACGACAGGATCTCCGACCCAACACGGCCGAATTCGAGCGCCTGCCCTTCGTCAAGGCGACCGGATTTCGCGAATACGACGCCCGCTGGCGCTATCCCGAGGAGATCAATCTCCTCGGGCTTGAAGCCGTGGGGCTCGCCCTTGCCGATCTGATGCGCGCGCGCTCTGTGCCCACGCGCGTCGTGGTCGGCCACGACTACCGCTCCTATTCGGCCTCGATCAAGGCGGCGCTGATCAATGGGCTGCTCGCCGGCGGCGCCGAGGTTTACGACATTGGCCTTGCCCTGTCGCCCATGGCCTATTTCGCGCAGTTCGAGCTCGGCGTCGAAGGCGTCGCCATGGTGACGGCGAGCCATAACGACAATGGCTGGACCGGTATCAAGATGGGCATCGAGCGGCCGCTGACTTTCGCGCCCGACGACATGAGCGCGCTGAAGAGCCGCGTGCTGGAAGGCGCGCTCACCCCAAGAGGCGGCGGCAGCTACGTCTTCGTGGCTAACATGCCTGAGCGCTATATGGCCGATCTGCTCAAGCGGCCGAAGCTGATGCGTCCGATCAAGGCTGTCGTGTCTTGCGGCAACGGCACGGCGGGAGCGTTTGCGCCACGGGTGCTCGCCGAGCTTGGCGTCACCGTCGTGCCGCTCAACTGCGAGCTCGACTTTACCTTCCCGGCGCACAACCCGAACCCCGAAGACCTCGCCATGCTCGACGCCACGCGCGAGGCGGTGCTGGCGGAGGGCGCCGATCTCGGCCTTGCCTTCGACGGCGATGGCGACCGCTGCGGAGTGGTCGACAATGAGGGCGAGGCGATTTTCGCCGACAAGGTCGGCGTGATGCTCGCCCGCGACATCGCCGCCCGCAACAAGGGCGCGCTGTTCGTCGCCGACGTGAAATCGACGGGCCTGTTCCTCACTGATCCCATCTTGCGCGAGCACGGCGCCAAGACGCTGTTCTGGAAGACCGGCCACTCTTACATCAAGCGCTACAGCCACGAGACCGGCGCCCTGGTCGGCTTCGAGAAGTCTGGGCACTTCTTCTTCAATCCACCGCTTGGCCGCGGCTACGACGATGGGCTTGTGGCGGCGCTCGCCGTGCTCGACATGCTCGACCGCAACCCCGGCAAGACCCTCGCCGAGCTCAAGAACGCGCTTCCCCGCACCTGGCAGTCGCCGACCATGTCGCCGCATTGCGACGACGAGGTGAAGTATCAGGTGGTGGACCGCATGGTGGATCACTTCCAGAAGGTCGCCGCCAATGACGGCAGTCTCGCCGGACAAAAGGTACGCGAGCTGATCACCGTCAACGGCGTGAGGATTGTGCTCGAGGATGGCACCTGGGGCCTGGTGCGCGCCTCCTCCAACAAGCCTGAGCTTGTGGTCGTGGTTGAAAGCCCGACCTCGGAAGCGAACATGAGGGCGATCTTCGCCGAGATCGACGCCGAGCTTGGCAAGCAGCCGGAGGTCGGAGCCTACAATCAGAAGATTTGAGGAGGTCGCCGCTTCGCCGGACTTGTGATGAAGCCGCGACGAACGTAGCAAAACCGTCAACGACCTGTCGCATTTCTGCAAAAGGAATCTGCTTGGTTCCTCCGGCCATGACACTTCTCGTCTTTGCCTACGGACTGACCGCCGGCCTCATCCTCGATCTGCTGCTGCTCCGGACCCTCCTCGCCCCTCCCTTCCGCATCTGGCCGACGCCTGAGCCGGGGAGCTGGCAGAGCCTCACCTTCTGGGGACTGTTCCGCGGCGGCATGATCGCCACCTTCATCGTCGCCGCGCTCGACTGGAACTCGACGCCGCTGCTTGACTGGACGCGCTATATCGTGGCGCTGCCGCTTGGGTTCACCGGCCTGTTCATCACGGTGTGCGGCTATTTCAATCTCGGTCTCGGCAACACCTATTGCGGCGCAGACGGCCTCGTCACCGGCGGCCTCTACCGCTTCAGCCGCAACCCGCAATACACCGCCTCGATCATTGGCCTGATCGGGCTCTCGCTCGGTGCGAACTCAATCCTCACCATTATCATGTCGGTGGTAATGAGCGGCGCATATGCCATGATGGCTCTGGTCGAGGAGGATTGGTTGAAACAGCTCTACGGTGCGCCATACCGCGACTATTGCCGCGAGACCTCGCGCTTCCTCGACGTCCAAGGGCTGCTCGCTCTTCTCGACCGCAAGAAGCCCTCGCGCCAGGCGGGCTGAAGCCTACTCCGCGGCGACTGCGTGCCGCCTCTCCCCGGCGGCCACGTTGCGCGCGGCCTTCAGCACATCGATCCCTGCGCCGTCGAGATGCGCCTTCTCGGCGAGGACCCGGCGGAAGGCTCGCGCCCGCGGCTGTTTGTGGAACAGGCCGAGGATATGGCGCGTCATCTGATTGAGACGGACGCCGCGGGCAAGCTCCCCTTCCGCGTAAGCCATGAAGCTGTCGAGCACATCTAGCCGCGACGGCGCAGGCTCGCTTTCGCCGAATAGGCGCCGGTCAACCTCGGCGAGGATGTAGGGATCCTGATACGCCGCGCGCCCCAGCATCACCCCATCGACATGAGCAAGATGCTCCTCAGCCTCAAGAAACGACCCGATGCCGCCATTGACGATGATGGTGAGGTCAGGCCGCCGCGCCTTCATGCGATAGACCCGGTCGTAGTTGATCGGCGGCACATCGCGGTTCTCTTTCGGGCTCAAGCCTTCGAGCCAGGCCTTTCGCGCATGCAGGATGAACGTGCGACAGCCGCCTTCGGCGACGGCATGGATGAACTTGTCGAGGCTTTCCTCCGCATCCTGGTCGTCGATGCCGATGCGGCACTTGACCGTGACCGGGACATTGCAGCTTTCGCTCATCGCCGCGATCAGGTCGGCGACAAGCTTGGGCTCTGCCATCAGGCAAGCCCCGAACCGCCCGGCTTGCACGCGGTCCGACGGGCAGCCGACATTGAGATTTATCTCGTCGTAGCCGAACTCGGCACCGACGCGCGCGGCCTCGGCGAGCGCGCCCGCATCGCTGCCACCCACCTGCAGGGCCACGGGATGCTCATCCACATGGAATTGCAGCAACAGCTTCCTGTCGCCGCGCAAAACCGCATCCGCCGTCACCATCTCGGTGTAGAGCAGCGCGTGCTTGGAGATGAGCCGCAGGAAGTAGCGGCAATGGCGGTCGGTCCACTCCATCATCGGCGCGACGCAAAATTTATGTCCCTGATCTAACTGCATTTTCTCTTCAGCTTGACGCCCACGCGGCGTCT
>DATFVP010000036.1:0-9702 GCA_035260285.1 Methyloceanibacter sp. | reverse complement strand
CCAACCACGTAAAGGAACTCGGTGCCAATCGCGTGCTCGAAGGCATAGGCCAAGAGGGCGAGCAGCAGGCCGGTGGCGATCAGCGACCCAAGGATGATGATCATCTGGTTCTGGAACGAGCGGGCACCCTTGATCTCGCCGTTCTGCTGGGCGCTGTACGTCGCCCATTGCAGAGAGGTCCAGGCGATCGGTGCCACGAGGAGAGTGGCCAACAGGCTGAATGGCGGATTGAGGTCGATGTTGGCCGCCTTCGCTGCATCGATTCCAGTCTGGTAGAAATTCGGCGCTCCGCCGGAGGCGACGACAAAGTCATTCAGCTTCTGCGCGAAACTCTCAGGCGTGGCGGTCAGCAGCAGATAGAGCATCAGAGCAAACGACAGCAGCGTCGCGTACCACATAACATATTGGAACTTGACGTAGTTCTTGAAGCCGCTGACCAAGAGCAACATCGCGAGCAGCGCGTTGAGGATGCTGACGATGACGATTCCCCAAGGCGTGGTGAACCACACCCCGACGGCGGTCAGCGAGGGGCTGCCCATGGTGCCGCCGAGCCCGAGGAAAAGAGAGGCAAATCCAAGGTAAGAGAGCAACCAGCCCGAGAGAGCGACCCATTGCAGGATCCAGATCACGAACCCCGACATCACGATGGAGAAGCCGACCCCGCCGCCGAACACCCGGCTCTGAAACACGTAGTCGCCGCCCGAACGCGGCAGCGCGGTGGACAGCCAGACATAGGTGAGCGCGATGGGAATCTCGAAGATCATGGCGAGAAGAATCCCCCACACGAGGCGTCCTCCTGGCAGCGCGCCCGGCGCCCACAGATAGGTCCAAGGGAAGATCAGTCCCATCGTCAGAATGTTGTAAATGAAGGCCGAATAGGGCGACATCACCCGCACGAGACCCGACGAATTGCGGGTGAACACTTCTGGCTTTGCTCCAGCGACTGCCATTGTCCCCTCCTTTTTTGTCCTAACCAAGCTTCGCTTGCGGCCGCGACGGTTCAGCCGGCCGTCAGCTGATAATTCTTCACCTCATCTCGCGCCAAAGTCAGCAGGCAGCCGCGCAGCACACCTTCGCCATATTCGCTGCCAGGGTTCACCGAGGTCGTCCGGCCGATTTTGACCACCCCGGCCGATTCATGAATATGGCCGTGCAGGCTGAGCAGCGGCTGATGGGCTTCGATTGCCCGGCGCACCGCCTTACTGCCGGCGCCGTGCAGCACGACCTGGCCTCCCTTGACGATCTGGGTCGGCGGCGACGTGCTCCAGTCCAACATCGGGCAGGTGTCGAGCGTGGAATCGACTGGCGGTACGTGGAAATTGAAGATCGCGTGCGGTGCGTCGGCGACGTCGTCGGCAAGTCCCTCGATCATCTTTCCGAGGTCATCGTCGTCGATCTCGCGCGGCGTCTTCCACGGCGTCCGATTGCTGTAGCCGACGCTGATCATGGTGTGGTGATCGTCGATCCGAACCTCTTGGCCTTCGCAGAAGACCATGGACTGCGTGTTCATGTCCTTGAGCAGCTCCAAGACTTCCGGATCGTCGTCATTGCCGCCGATTACGAAGCATTTTGTGCCGCTGCCGTTGAGCCGCGTTTCGGCGAGCTCGATCCAGGAGGCAAGCCGCTCGCGGGCAAGGTCGTGGAACAAGCGGTCGACCGCGGCCTTATCCGATTTGATCGCGTCGTACTCATCCTCATCCATGATTTTGCTGTAGTACCCGAGCGTTCCGAGCCGGTCCTCGAAGTCTTTAAGGCCGGCTTCGCCCTCAAGATGCTCGGTCTTGCCCATGAGGTGGGCCCGATAGCCGCCATTGCCCTCGCGTATGACGGGAATGGCGAGCTTGCCAACCACGTCGCCCCCCATGATGAGCACGTCGGCCTCATAGGCTTTTGCGGCGTTTATGAACTTGCGAAAGATGCGCTGTGAGCCATGAAAATCGGAGGCGAAGAAGACACGCGTCAGCCTCTCGGTGGTCTTTGGGGCGCTCCTTCGAAACAGAGACATGAGAATCGGTTCCCCCAAATTGCCCCGATTTCGTCTAGCCGCGAAATTGGCTAGTCTACACCCACCGCGACCCCGCCGGTAAAGCCCCTGAAAAAAAATCCTCCGGCCAGTCTACACAGTTTCACGGCCCCGGTTGCCTTGCTGCGCAAGCCCTAGATGCGGCGCCCCACGGACGAGGACCCACCGGTGAATTTCCAGATTTGTACTGCTGGGCTAACCGTTCCGGCGATCAAGAAGAGATGTCTCCATGCCGCCGATAGTACGTCGCTTGGCAGCGCGGCGCGTGGCCTAGCCTGCGGGCTCGGCCCTCTCAAGTCTTCTGCGGGCGGATGCCGAAAACCGCGATGGTCCCTTTGCCCTTGACCTCCATATCGCCAAGGGCCTCGGCGTCGAAGCGCGAGGCGACCTGCTCCCACACGGCCTTGGTGACGGCGACGTGCCCTGGCTTTGATTTTTCGGACATTCGGGCCGCGACGTTCACGGTGTCGCCCCAGATGTCGAACTGGTAGCGCTCCTGCCCCACCACGCCGGCCACCACCGGCCCGGCATGCACGCCGACCCTCACCTCCCAGCCAAGCCGCGCATCGATCAGCGTCGATGCCATCTCCAACCCGCAGCGGACCGCAGAGCCAATTGGATCCTGGATTTCATGGAGAAGACCTCCGGCCGCCATGAAGCCGTCGCCGATGGTCTTGATCTTCTCAAGCCCATGCCGTGCGGTCACCCGCTCGAAAATGACGAACAGCGCATCGAGCCGCGACACCACGTCCTCAGGCTCGTGCTTGTCGCAATAGGAGGTAAAGTTGGTGACGTCGCAGAACAGCACTGCGACATTGTCGTAGCGCCGCGGGATCACGGTGCCGATGCTGCGGATCTCGTCGGCCGCCTTCTTGGGCAACAGCGCGTGCAGGAGCTCATTGGCCTGTTCTTGCGCTTCACGCGCCTGCGCCAGGGCGTCTTGCAAGGCAAGCTGGGTCTTCACCCTGGCAAGCACGATCGGCCCGGAAAACGGCTTGTGGATGTAGTCGACCGCGCCGACCTCAAATCCATTCTCCTCGTCGATGGCATCGGTCTTCGCGGTGAGGAAGATCACTGGGATGTCGCGGGTAACCGGGTTGGCCTTCAGCCGGCGGCAGACCTCGTAGCCGTCCATGCCTGGCATCATCACGTCAAGCAGGATGAGGTCTGGTTTCTCGGCGGCGGAAGCGAGAACCAGTGCCTTCTCGCCGTTGGTGGCGACCTTGGTGCGGTAGGCGCCTTTGAGCACGCCGGAGATCACTCCGACATTGGTCGGCGTGTCGTCGACGATCAGTACGAGCTTGCTGTTTGATCCGTGGGTCATTTGAGGTTTAAGGACAGACGATCGGTGATCGACGAGAGGCATTTCAGCGCCGATTCGAAATTGAAGTCACCGACAAGCTCGCTCAAGGTTTCGATTTCGGCGGCAGTCAGAACGCCGGCCAGTTGCGACCTCGCATCGATCATGAAATCGGCTGCCTCGCCGTCGTCGGTTTCGAGCAGCCGCTTCAGCCTGGTCAACGGCTCCACCACCGTGCGCGGGTCGCGCGAAGCGCCGCCGCCATTGGTCGATGCCTCTTGCGGCAGCGCGGCGCGGATTGCGCCCACAGCCGCGCCAAGATCGATCGACAAAGAGGTGAGCGCGGCGTCGATGCCCTGCCCCATCTTGATAGCAGTTTCGGCTCTGGCCGCGGCCTCGGACAGGGCGGCGACGCCGAGCGTGCCGGCGGCGCCCTTCAAGGAATGGGCGGCGCGCTCCGCCGTCGCCGCATCGCCCATCGACAGCGCCTTGCGAATGTCCTCGACGGTGGCGGCCTGCTGAGCCGCGAATCTGCGTAACAGGCTCTCGTAGCGCTGGCGGTTGCCGCCAGTGCGCTTCAGCGCGGATTTGACGTCGATGCCGTCAATGACGAGAGGACCGCCGGCAGCGCGCTCGAGCGTGAGCGCCGCATGTGCCGCGGGCTTCGCTCCAGGCCATTCATGCGCGCCCGCACCGTCTCCATCCGGACGTTTGATCCAGCGCAGCAGGACTCTGAACAATTGATCAGGGTCGATCGGCTTGGCGATATGGTCGTTCATGCCGGCTTGCAGGCACATCTCGCGGTCGGAAACGAGTGCATTGGCGGTCATGGCGATGATTGGCAAGCTCTTGGAACGCGGATTGGCCCGCAAGATGCGTGTCGCCTCGATGCCGTCCATGACCGGCATCTGCATGTCCATGAGCACGATGTCGTAGTCGTTCTCGCCCGCCATGCGCACGGCTTCCGCGCCATTCTCGGCAAGATCGACGAAGACTTCGGCGTCTTCGAGCTGGCCGATAGCCACCTCCTGGTTGATTTCATTGTCCTCGACCAAGAGGACGCGGGCCCCGCGCACGCGCTCGATATCGAAGGAAGGTCCGGCCACGACGATTTCGGTGGCTTCGAGGTCGGCGCCGAGCGCCACAATGGCCGTGTCGAACAGAATCGAGGAGGTCACCGGCTTGATCAGGACGTTCTCGAAGCCGCTCTCCTCCGCCTGTTTCAGAACCTCTTCACGCCCATAGGCCGTGACCATCACGAGATGCGGCGGCGTGTCGAGATTGGGCAAAGCAAGGATGCGCTTTCCGGTTTCGATGCCGTCGAGACCGGGCATCTGCCAATCGACAAAGGCAATGTCGTAAGGCTCGCGGGCTTCAGCCGCCTGCCGCACCATCTCGATGCCTTCCTGACCCGATGGCGCCTCGTCGGCGACGAAGCTCAAATTGGTCAGCATGCCGGACAATACGCTGCGGGCCTGGGCATTGTCGTCGATGATCAACACACGCCGCCCGCGCAGGTCCGACTGCAGAATGCGCCGGCGCGGAGCCATCTCGGCTTTGCCGAGGAGCGCGGTGAAGCGGAAGGTGCTGCCCTTGCCTAGCTCGCTCGTCACTTCGATCGTGCCACCCATCAGCTCAGCCAGCCGCTTGGAGATGGCAAGGCCGAGACCGGTGCCGCCATATTTGCGAGTGGTCGAGGCGTCGGCCTGCTGGAACGCTTGAAACAGACGCCCGATCTGCTCCTGCGTGAGGCCGATGCCGGTGTCGCTCACCGAGAACAGGATGAGCTGGCTCTCTTTGGAATCCTCCACCACCTCGGCCTTGACCACCACTTCGCCCTTTTCGGTGAACTTGACCGCGTTGTTGCAGAAGTTGATCAGGATTTGTCCGAGCCTGAGCGGGTCGCCGCGGAAATAGTTGGAGACCGAAGGCTCGATGTCGAAGATCAGCTCGAGCCCCTTGGCCGAGGCCTTCTCGGAAATCAGATTGCCGACATTCTCCAGCACCTTGTCGAGGTCGAAATCGATGTTCTCGACCGCGAGCTTGCCGGCTTCGATCTTGGAGAAGTCGAGGATGTCGTTGATGATGCCGAGGAGATGCTGGCCGGAATGCTTGATCTTGACGACGTAGTCCCGCTGGCGCGGCATGAGGTCTGTCTTTAGCGCGAGATGCGACAGCCCGATGATGGCGTTCATCGGCGTCCTGATCTCGTGGCTCATATTGGCGAGAAACGCGCTCTTGGCCTCGCTTGCCGACAATGCTGCATCGGTCGCCTTCTCGAGCTCGCGCTGCGCGCTGAGCAACGCCTGCTCAGCCTCCTTGCGGCTGTCGATGTTGCTCCACGAGCCCACCACTTCGAGAGGCTCGCCGTTCGGGTCGCGAATAAGATGCTGCTCGTCGCTGACCCAGCAATAGGAGCCGTCTTTCTTGCGGAACCGATATTCGGAAGAATGCACTCCCGTCTCGAACAGCTGCGCCTGCTCGGCCTCGATTTCGGCAAGGTCTTCCGGGTGGACATGCGCACGCCAGAAGGCGGCGTCCTTTAGATACTCCTCCGAACGGTAGCCGAGCAGGCCCGCGATGTTGTCGCTGACGAAGGTGGGGGCGAAGTCCCCGCTCGCCGTAAAACTGTAGATGACCGCCGGAGCTGCCGAGAGCAACAGGTCGAGTCTGGCGCGCACTTTCTGCCGCGCCTCCTCCGCTTCCTTGCGCGCCGTGCAATCGGTCCACGAGCCGACGATCTCAACCGGCTTGCCATTTGCGTCACGCACGATCTGCTGCCGGTCGTCCACCCAAAAATAGGTGCCGTCCGGCCGGCGGATGCGATACTCGATCGAGCGCTTGTCGTTCTCGAACATCCGATCGACCCAGGCAGCAATGCGCGGCACGTCGTCCGGATGCACATGGTCGCGCCAGAGGTAGGGGTTATCGAGGTACTCTCGCGGGGTGCAGCCGAACAATCCGGAAATACCCTCGCTCACATAAGTTGGCTGGTAATCGTCAGCGGCTGACCGGCAATAGATGACCGCTGGCGAGACATTGAGCAGCACGGACAGCCGATCGCGCGCCGCTTGTTCTGCCCTTTCCGTAACCTCACGCTTTTGGGCCGTATCGAGCTCGCCCAACATGTCGTTGAATGCACCGGCAAGACGCCCGATCTCGTCTTTGCTCGTATCGTCGACACGATGGCCGTAGTCTCCTGTCTCGCGTACCCGCTTTGCCAAACCTTCAAGGCGCCCGAGCGGTCGCACGATATGGCGGTGCGTGAGGAATGCGAGCAGGATACTGATCGCGGCCAGCGCCCCGGTCAGCAACAAGCTGCGGTAAAGCCTGTCATTCAGGCCGTCGATGCGGCGCTCGAGCAGCGTCCTTAACGCGTCAAGGCCGCCCGCCCAGGCGTCGATTGTATCGTTCGAGGCGCTGCGCCGGAGATCGTCAAGATCGTTCTGATCGACCTTTCCAGGATTGCCGAAGCTATCCTCGAGCGCGCCGAGGTAAGAGGTCACACTGGACAGCATCACTGCCGTAGGCGCCTCGATCCTCCGCCGCAGCGTTCCGTCGGGATCGCCGCGGTAGGCCGAGGTCAAATTCCTCGCGATTTCCTCAGACGTGGACCGGGCCATCGCGACGAACGCAAAGAGGCGCGTCTTGTCGCCGGATGACAGCGACTGCATCGAGCTTGCGTCCGTCAGTCCGCGTATGTCGCCGATCTGGCCAAGCAGGCGCGGCATCTGTCTAACCAGCGTGTCCTGCAGATAATAGCTGTCGAGATTGGGATCGAGCGCGAGGTTGGAATCGTCGCCGACACGCGAAATCAAGTCCCTGGCCTTGACCAGTGCCTCCCCCACCAGGCCGCTTTTCGCCCCTTCCTCGGTGCTGTCCGACCAAAGCCTGCGCAACGTGTTGGCCAGTGACTGTTCGAGCGACCCGGTGTTCAGCTTGGCTGCGGCCTCGGCTTTGTTGAGCGAGTTCAAGACTTCTGCCGCAGTGGGCAAGGCCTGCCCTGAGGCACCAGTGTCCCCTGGCTCACCAAGAAGCCTGGAATAGACGCCACGAATGGCCTCGACGTAGTGGGCGCCGATCAATTCCTTCTTTGCAAACTCAATGGCGATCTGCTGCTCGGCGACGAGGGTATAGATTGCCACGGCAATGGCGATGATGAACGCCCCGCACAAGACTATGAGCTTGGTGCTTGTGCTCAGATTCCTGAACATTGTAGTTGCCGCGGAGTCAGCATTTTCGCTTGGAGTCAGCATGACGCTCCTGGGGCCGAACGACATTTCTCGGGAGCCGGGGTCCCCTTTTTTCCGGCTGGGCAGCATTCTAGTCCGCAAATGGCCGGGTTGCGCAAACCTAAGTTCGGGGCGCATAGGAGGTATTTGAATAAAAGTCAGGTTATCCCGGTTGTGCCGCCGGCGCACCGCCCTTATGTCCTGGTGTCGATCCATAACCTCGACACTGCCGCCAAGGAGAGCAACCGGCACCTTCCTCATGGTCTACGAGCCGACACGCAAGGATGGCGAGACGCGATGAGTACTTGCAGCGGTTCCGCAGCGTCAACCGGCCGCGCTGGACCATGCTCACGCCCGACGAATGGGCGCACAACTACCATCAACTAACCACAAGCGACTTTCCAGAGACGCAAGCGGGTTGGCTCGATCTTGGCCTAGAGGCGGGATTTGCCCGCGCCCATGAACTGTTTGAGGATCCGACCGGCTTCTACCGCGTGTTCCGCTACGACCGGCAAGGCGCCGCGCCTGCGCTCATGAAGAAGCCCGGCCGAGTGGGCCCGGCCGAGGCTGGCAACTTCATCAGGAGAGCTTGAGAACTAGCGGCGCATTGTTACAGCAGCATCACAACCGCCTAAGCGACCTCCTGGGCAGGGGGCCCGCGGCTTCGATCGCATCCAGCGGCGCCGGACCTCAGGCCACGCTTCTGATTTACAATCCCGAACGGTCTCTTCTAAAGACCGGATGCCCTGCTTGAAGCATTCAGCGCGAACCGCTTTAGCTTGGCTGAATCGGTTTCGCCAACCGAGGCAAGCGCGACGATAGTCGTGGTCAGCCGGCTTCTAGCGGCGTTCGCATCGACGACATTGCCGCGCCGCTTGAGCTCCCGCCAGGCCTGCTCCAACGCGCGGTCCATCAGTGACAGCGTCTCCGGCCCGTACATTTTAGGAAGTTCCTCAAGGCGCATGACCATTCCTCCCTGTCAGGAGTGGGCAGTTTCAACTCTGTGCCCCGTCATGCCTTTTGGCTTGTTAGCTTACTATAGCGCATCGAAGGCCGAAGGGCGAGTCGCTTCGCCCATCGGCGTGTCGTTTTGCTGCACTGCGTCACAAGTTAGCGAGGATCGCAAAGACACACGAAGGGCCCATCCGAATGCATGCGCCCCTGCTCTCCCGGGACGTAGCAGTTCGTCGACCCGGCGCCGATCATGCCACTGCGGATTTCGCCGTAAGGCGCTCCGGCGACATGGCCGGCGCAGACATAAGCATCGGGCCTGCCGCCAACGGTCACCGGGTGACGGCACACGGTCTCGCAAGGTGCTCCGGCAGACTGAACCCACCTGGTGCGCGCTTCCGCTTGTGTGCACCAAGCCAACGCCAACACACCAAAGACCAACAAGAATCGCATCGAATCCTCCACTTCAGTTTGCCGCACTGCGGCAAGAGGGCCATCCGACTGAGGGTTTATCAACGATTGTGACCTTATTGGGTCGAGGATTCCCCCCTTGCAAAGATGAGCGAATGTTTCTTCACCCTGGGTAGGGATCGAGGCATTAACCTCACGGGAACGGGGCGCGCCGCGAATATTGGGCCTTAAACGCAACACTTTTGTGGTCCTATTCTTGTGTAACTAGGGGCCAGGGAAAAGGGGAGCGAACTAGACGTGGTCGAGAAAGACAGTCCCTCCACCAGGTTCGGCTGGCGTTTTGCAGTCGGGGTTGTGCTTATCGTCAGCGGATACATTGCCTGGACTCTGATTCCAGTCGCCGTCGCCACGGATTTGCCCACGGGCATCAAGTCGGCACTTACCGCCCTCTTGGGGGCGACGCCATTCCTGACCAAGGTTGCTGCGGTCACGCTGATGGGCAGACCTGCTTATGATCTTTTTAAGCGCAGCGTGCTGAAATCCCTCCGCCTCCGAGCAAGCTCGTAGCCTATTGTGGATAGGCGCATTCCCGTCCAAAGGCCATTTCCGCAATAGTGTGCCTTGAGCTTTGGCGCTCGGGGGACGGTTGACATCGTGCTTCGGCTCTTGAAGAAGTGTCGCCTTGGCTGCTGGCGCTCGGCATCGTCGCCCTCGCCGAAGCCTACAGCATCGGGCTTATGCTTCTCTGCCGCCGGCGATGGGGAACCGACCGCCTCGCCCTCAAC
>DATFVP010000035.1:0-4653 GCA_035260285.1 Methyloceanibacter sp. | reverse complement strand
AGGGGGCGAGGGTCATGTCGATTCTCGTCCGCTTCATTTTAAGCGATCAAGAACGGACACAAGGAGAGCATCATGAACCGCTTCCTCGCAACCACGGCCGTTGCCCTCATGTTGGGCGCGGCCCCAACGCTGGCTCAGACTCCGGCGTCGCCCGGCTCGCCGGCACCAGATCCTTCTATGCAGGCTCCGATGCAGCCTGAGCCGCCCTCGGCGATCCCGTCAGAGCCGGACATGAAGGCTCCTGACCAATCGTCGGAAGGTCCGAAGGTGATCACGCCCGATCAGTCGTCGGAGGCTGCGAAGCCGATGGCGCCCGAGCAGAGCACGGCGCAAGGCGGTCAATTCCTCAAGGAGCAAACGGCCGACGACATGCTTGCCACCTCGATCATCGGCAAGCCGGCGGTCAACAGCCAGGATGAGCAGATCGGCGACGTCAACGATCTCGTCACCGACCGTAGCGGCAAGATCATCGCCGCGCTGATCGGAGTCGGCGGCTTCCTCGGCATCGGCGAAAAGGACGTCGCAGTGCGCTTCGAGGACCTGAGACTTAATCGTGACGAGAACGACAACATCAAGGTCACCCTGAACATCAGCAAGGAAACGCTCGCCCAGGCGCCAGACTACAAGCTGCTCGGCGAGGAGCCGGTGGTTGAAGGGTCGGCCAAGAGCGATCGCGAAGGCGACTCCGGTACCAACTAGAGCCTGAAAGTTCGAGTGCGTTGGAAGCCCGGTGGCCGAGAGGTTGCCGGGCTTCGTTAGTTCTAGAATGGGATCTCGTCGTCGAGCTCCTTGTCGAAGGAGCGGCTCCCGCCCCCGAGCGGGCCTGAGCGTCCGAAATCGCCGGCCGAGGCGCTGGCTGACTCGCGATCCCCGCCGCCCGCCCCTTGCCTACTATCGAGCAATGTCAGCTCGCCGCGAAATTGCTGCAGCACTACCTCGGTCGAGTAGCGGTCCTGGCCTGACTGGTCCTGCCATTTCCGCGTTTGCAGCTGGCCCTCGAGATAAACCTTCGAGCCCTTCTTCAAATATTGCTCGGCGATCTTCGCCAGGTTTTCGTTGAAGATGACGACGCGATGCCATTCGGTGCGCTCTCTGCGCTCGCCGGTCGCCTTGTCGCGCCAATTTTCGCTGGTGGCCACACGCAAATTGACGATGGGGCGGCCGTCCTGCGTGTGACGAACCTCCGGATCGGCCCCGAGGTTGCCCACCAAGATGACTTTGTTGACCGATCCCGCCATATGGCGACCTCCGCTGTTGCCCGCATCTGTTTACCGTCACAGAACTCTACTGCCTGTCGGGCGGCTCTCGCTAGAAAAGCTGTCGTGCTCCACAATAAGCTACCCAAAGAGATTTGTACACGTTTTGTTCTAATCTCCAACAAGGGCGCCTTGAGAATTGTGCAGGTGCGAACTATGCCTTACAGAGAACGGCGCTCGACCTCGCGAGCTGGCAACCCGATCTTCACGATCTATAGGTCAGGCTTAGCGGGCCGACCACCCCTACCCTAACCAGGGACAGCGATGCAGCGCACTGTCGAACAGCGCCACACTCCAAAACGCCGCACGAGCGCCAGGCGCCATCCGCCGCCAAAGGTCTTTGGTTTCACCGCGCGGCAGCGGCCTTTCATCATCGTGCTGCTGGCGAACTGGATCTTCTCGCTCGCCTTTTTCATGGGGATGAAGCTCGTCTGGCACTGGCAGCCGGAGGATTGGGGGATCGCCGATCGCATCGCGCTCGTGCTCAAGGACGCGGTGTTCGCCCTTCTGCCGGGCGTGATCGGCATCTGCATCGTCGCGGCGCAGCGGCTCAACCCCAGTATGTTTGTCGGGCAGATGCCCAAGCCGAACTCGGCCGTCGACATCAACAACAGGTTCATCCTCAACACCTTCGAGCAGTTCACCGCGTACTTCGTGGCTAACGCGGGTCTTGCCATGTACTGCCCGCCTGAGGAGGCGCGCTCGCTGCCTTTGCTCACGATGCTGTTCGTGATGGGGCGCATCCTGTTCTGGATCGGCTATCACCGGAACCCGTATTTGCGGGCTTTCGGCTTCGGCATCACCTTCTATCCGACGGTCGTAGCCTTCGCCTGGCTGATGCTGATCATGGTGTTCGGCATCCGCATCCCGCTTTAGAGCGCATCCCCTCACCTCCCGGCCTGCCAATCGAGGATCGATTGCACCGGCCACAGCAGCATCAGCACGTTGAGGGTCAGATTGTCGCGGATCATGTATCCGACGGCGAGCTCGAGCACAATCGCCACGGCGACCGTGAGTGAGACTGGCCACCAGCGCGCCAGGAAGAACCCAAGGACCATGAATAGCGTGTCGGCCACCGAGTTGATGATGCTATCGCCGTAATAGTCGAGCGCGACGGTCTGCCCGCGATAGCGGTTGATCAACCAGTCGGTGTTCTCGATCACCTCCCATGAGGCCTCGACGGCGACGGCCAGGATCAGCCGCGTTCCGAACGACATCGGTATCCAGCGCGACACGAGCCAGAGCGCGCCATAGAAGATAAAGCCGTGGATAATGTGCGAGGGCGAGTACCAGTCCGAGAGGTGCTGGGAGCTCTCGCTCGACATCACCACGCCGTGCCACAGTTTGATGTAACCGCATTTGCAGATGGGCTCGCGGCCCATGGCGATGAGGATCGCCGCCTGCAGCGCGACTAGGCCGACGACGGCAACTATGACCTGGTTGCGGCTGAGCGTCACGGACGCATCTATGCACCGGGATTCGTCACGAGGCCATACGCTCCCTTGTGGCGTCCCCCATCCGGGAATAAGCCTTGCGGGGGAGACGCCGAGGGATTGAGAGCATGACCCAAGACGAGGCGCTTGCCCTGCTCAAGACAGGGACAAGCATCTTCCTTACCGGCCAGCCCGGCAGCGGCAAGACCCATACGGTCAATCGCTACGTCCGCGAGCTCCAGCTTCAGGGTGCGGACATACCCCGCCTAGCTAGAGAGCTGCTGTTTAATCTCAGCTCAGATAAATCTGGTCCAACGGGCACGGACGATTCGTTGCCCAACGGGGGTTCGAAAAAAAGCTCCCCAAATACGGTCGTGTGGCTATACCGCGGTGCCAACCATGGCACCAATGGCCGCCGTCAAGCCCATCGCAAGTGCACCCCAAAACACTACCCGTATGGTCGGTCTGAAAACTTCGGCGCCTCCGGTTTTTGCACCGATCATCCCGAGTAAGGCTAGAAAGGCCAACGACCCGACTGAAACGACTGGGAGTAGCCACGTCGATGGCGAGAGAAGCGTCAGAATGAGGGGGCCCGCGGCTCCGACCGAAAATGTGGCGGCGGACGCCAGCGCCGCCTGTATCGGGCGCGCTGTGCTGATCTCAGAAATTCCAAGCTCATCGCGGGCATGAGCACCCAAGGCATCTTTGGCCATTAGCTGTTGAGCCACCTGGTGTGCCAGACCAGGCTTGACGCCGCGGGCGACATAAATCTGGGCTAATTCTTCTTTCTCGGACTTCGGGTCTTCCGAGAGCTCGCGCTTCTCGCGTTCAAGATCTGCATGTTCGGTATCGGCTTGCGAGCTGACAGAGACATATTCTCCTGCCGCCATGGACATGGCACCGGCGACCAGCCCCGCTACGCCCGACAGCAGGACATTGGATTTGGAGGCCGCTGCTGAAGCCACCCCAAGAATGAGACTTGCCGTCGAGATGATGCCGTCGTTTGCGCCCAACACTGCGGCACGCAACCATCCGATTCGGCTTACAAGGTGGCTCTCTCTATGAAGGCGCCTCATCGATCCAGCTTAATTTTCCGTCCGGAAACCGTTGTAGCCGGTGATCATAGCGCGGGCCGAGGCACGATAAGGCGGATATTTTGATCCCTGCGCCATAGCCCGTCCTTCGTCAAGGCAGCCACGAGTTCTCGTACGAGTGGCCTCATGAAGAGCGTGCCGCCTGCAGGCGTAATGCTCACTTGCACCCCAAGCCCCTCAAGCTCTGACGCGACGATCGGGCCCACGGCTGCCACGACAGTTCGGCTGAAGCCTTGAAGCAAGTCTGACTCTCGGCTCGTAGCGCGGGCTACATCGCGAAGTCGTCTAACTTGAGGAGCACTCGTAAATGCGATCGCGTCGAACTGGCCCCAAGCCATACCGTTGATGATATCGAGCACCCGCGCATTGTCCGCCTCAGATCGCCGCCCGCTCAGCTCTCCGGTCATGCTCGATCTTTGCGCAACTGTGCTCGCGCACTCTTAAACATGGTTATCTCCAATTCGGCGCTATGTTCATCGAACCGAAGCATGTAGAGACCTCCGTCGGTGGCCCGGGCCTTGATGTACCGGTAGTCAGGGCCGTACCACTGATCGAGCGTTTTGAGAAGGTCGACCTGATGCCCATCTAAGTCTCTGGGGCATAGCATTCCGCGATGGCTGGCAGGTTGTTCCGTCTTAATAGTTAGGCCTTTGGCGTGGGGTAATTCGAGATGTCGCCCCTACACGAAGCGATATGAGGGTCGGCTTACCAGCGTCTACTGCCCGCTGTCTGGCTTCTGGTTTCCATCGCTGCCGGGCAGTAGCATTTTGGTAAAATGACCAATCAACACAAACGCGTGATTTCACTCATCGCGAGTGCGACGGAGATCGTATGTGCGCTCGGCGCCCACGACCTTCTCGTCGGCCGCTC
>DATFVP010000034.1:0-11914 GCA_035260285.1 Methyloceanibacter sp. | reverse complement strand
GTGGAGCGACCGGCTCGGCTGCCGATCGCTCCCGACCGCGTTTGGATCGGACGCTCGCTTAGTAGCGCCAGCGATAGGGCCGGCCGTAGCCGTAATAGCCGTAATAGCGGGGACCATAATAGCGACGGCAGGCGCAGCGATAGGGGCCGCACCAGCAGCCGACGGTCTCAACTGGCGAATAGCCCTTGGCGACCGGCGACATATCTCCCAAGCCCCGCATTGGCGCCGCTTCGGCCTTCATAAGGGCCGAACCGGCGAAGAGCACGACTGCGGTGGCGAGGACCGTGAATAGTTTGCGCATGTCTCCTCCTTTTCGCACTAGGCGAAGAGCATAGCGCCCGGCGCTTTTCAGGCAATCCGGATTGGTTTGGCACGGTTACGAAATCGGAACTGGAGCCTCCGGCTCAACGGGCGAAGGAGGTCGCTCTAATGGCCGCCCAGCACCGCGACCACGACATTGGCGGCGCGCAAGGCCGCGATCTGTTTCGGCAGGTTCTGGTCATAGGCGGCAGGGGCGATGAGCACGGTGTCGCTAGCCTTGGCCACATGGATTACATGCTGGACAGACTTGAAGGGAGTCTTTGGCCCGCGCCCGTCATTGGCGTCGTCTCCAGTCCTCGAATCGACGTACCATTCCATGACATCAGAACATCCGAAGGCTGGCGATGAACGTCAAGGATTAACAGGGGGTCGCGGCCTTCGCCCTTTGCCCGGAGCCAATCGCTCATTCGTGACCGGCCCGGCGCCCCCCGATTCTTGAATTCACTCACCATTTTCCCCATATCCCAACCGGTTCAATGGCTCAGCGCCGCGGCGGGCTTGGCCATTCAGTATGTCTGGGCGCCGACAGGGCCCGACGACGCTACGACATGTCGCAGCCGCTTGCACTGGAAGGGCTTGGCAGAATGTCGCGCATGACGTTCCTCGAGGGGGAGATTTGGCTCGGTGCCGAGCCTGGCCGTGGGCTTCCCCAGTTCGTCAGAGCACCTGAGGCGGGTTACCCTCCCTACAATATCGAGCTGTCGACCGGTGAGGACGGGAGCCCAAGCGCGCTTCGCATCACGCTTGCCGTTGCCGGCTTCAGCGTCGATGAGCTTGCCGTCACCATCGAGGGCGGCCAGCTGATCGTACGCGGCAAGCAAGCGGATGAGCGGTCCCGCAACTACATCTACCGGGGCATCGCGGCGCGGCGGTTCAAGCGCAGCTTCGGGCTCGCCGATGGTGTCGAAGTGCGCAAGGCCGAACTGCACGACGGGCTGCTCGCCATCGAGCTCGAGCGCCCGATGAAGGAGGTGACGGTCAAGACGGTGCGGATCGTCGATGGCGAGGTTGCCGGAAAAAGGCGCGAGGCATTGCTGCCAAAGCCGGCCAGGGTTTCAGATGCGGAGTAGGTCAAGAATGAACGAAGACGCAAAATTAGACGGTGAGGCTGCCGGCCCGATGAGCCGGAAGGCGTTCGAGCAGCTCGGCGACGGCGAGGTGGCTTATATCAAGCAGCTCAATCTCGACCTCGCTCAGAAGCTGTTCCCTGCCTTGCGCGGTAAGCTCGAAGGCATCGATCTCTACGCCGTGCTCGGCGCCGACGGCACGCCTCTCGCACTCACCGACAGCCGCAATGCGGCCATCGCCAACGCCATCGAGAACGACCTCGTTCCGTTGAGCGTGCACTAAGCCTTTAGCCTAAATCGATTGAGGCGGGAAAGCCTTTCTCACGCCGCGTGGGAGGTGGCGCCCTCGGTCAGCACCGCATAGATCGCTGCGGCGTCGCGCGAGGCTCTGAGCTTGTCCACGGCATGGCCCTCGCGCAACAGCCGCGAGATGCGGGCGAGCGCCTTTAAATGATCAGCGCCGGCGCCTTCGGGAGCGAGTAGCAGAAACACGATATCCACCGGAGCGCCGTCGACCGCGTCGAAATCGATCGGGTCGGCAAGCCGCGCGCAGATGCCGGTGATGCGCTTCAGCCCGGCAAACTTGCCGTGCGGGATGGCAATGCCTTGGCCGAGCCCGGTCGAGCCGAGCCGCTCGCGCTGCAACAGCGTGTCGAATATGTAGCGCTCCTGCAAGCCGGTGAGCCGCGCCGCGCGCGCCGACAGCTCCTGCAGGAGCTGCTTCTTGTTCTTGACCTTGAGCGAAGCAATCACCGCTTCGGGGCCGATGAGATCAGCTAGGTGCATGTGCCAAACCCGCCTGATGAATGAAACGCAAAAGCGGAACGAGCCGCTAGCGCCGCGCCCGCGTTTTTTGCCTGACCGCAGGATCGATCCAGCCGATATGGCCATCGTCGCGGCGGTATACAACGTTGATTTCGCCGCTCGACGCATTGCGAAACAAAACGAATGGCTGATCGGAAAGATCCATCTGCATCACTGCGTCGCTGACCGCCATTTCGTGCACGACGGTCTCGGCTTCGGCAATGATGATCGGGTTGTCCTCATCGCTCTCCTCCTGTCCGTCCTGCCGCGATTGCAGCACGTAGGACGCTGCGGGGGTCTCCTTGCGGACGGAGTGCCCCCCATGCTTTTTGACCCTTCGCTTGTAACGCCGAACCCGCTTCTCCAGCCGCTCGCAAGCGAGATCAGCGCTCTGATAGGCATCGGCCGCCACGCCATGGGCTTCAAGACTCATGCCTTGCCACAAATGGATCGTGCAGTCGGTGCGAAACTCTCCGTGTTCCTTCTCTACGCGCACGTGTCCGGACGGCGTCCGCCCGATATATTTCTCGACGGTCTGCGAAACGCGCTCCTGGACATATCCGCGTAGCGCCTCACCAACGTCCAGATTCTTTCCGGTAACCTGTATCGTCATTGCCCGCGGAAGTGCCGACAAACCAGTTTTTCCCCGGGACGCATGACGATACCGCATATGGGGCGGATGCCGATCCCGGCACTCTGCTCGTTTGGCTTGGCTTCCCACCCGCAGGTCGGAAGCTAGACCGCTGCCCATATGGTGTCAAATTCCGCGCAACTCAAGGCTCATGTTGCTGTGAAATTCGGCTTTGGCGGCTTTAAGTCAGGCGCTCGCGCCGGCGGCGATTCGCTTCTGCCGGCGGCGCTGCACCGAGGAGGGAATGCGCAAGGCTTCGCGGTATTTGGCAACCGTGCGCCGCGCGATGTCGACGCCGTCAAGCTTCAGGCGTTCGACGATCTTGTCATCGGACAGTACGTCGCTCGCGGGCTCGGCGTCGATCATCTCCTTGATACGGTGACGAACGGCTTCCGAAGAGTGGGCAGCGCCTTCGCCGGCAGCGGCAATTGCCGAGGTGAAGAAATATTTCAGCTCGAACAGGCCTCGATTGGTGGCAATGTATTTGTTGGCGGTGACGCGGCTCACCGTCGATTCGTGCATTGAGATGGCGTCGGCGACGGTCCGCAGGTTCAGCGGTCGCAAGTGGCGCACCCCATAGGTCAGGAAGGCGTCCTGTTGGCGCACGATCTCTTGTGCCACTTTCAGGATAGTGCGGGCGCGATGGTCGAGGCTCTTCACCAGCCAATTGGCGGTTTGCAGGCAGTCGACCAGATAGCTCTTGTCGTACTTGCTCGTCGCCGATTTGCACACACAGGCGTAATAGGCCTGGTTAACCAATACGCGCGGCAGCGTCTCGCTGTTCAGCTCGACATGCCAGCTTCCGTCGGGAAGGGCGCGCAGCAGCACGTCGGGCACGATCGGCTGCGACGGGCTAGACCCATATTTCAGCCCAGGCTTGGGGTTCAGCCGCTTCACCTCCTGGATCATGTCGCAGAGGTCCTCGTCGGAGACGCGGCAGGCGCGCTTCAGCGCGGGGAGGTCGTGCACGGCAAGCAGGTCGAGATGCTCGATCAGCGCCGCCATGGCCGGGTCGCAGCGGTCCTGCTCCTTGAGCTGCAGCGTGAGGCATTCGCGCAAGTCGCGGGCAAACACGCCGCAAGGCTCGAAGCCCTGCATCACCGTCAAGGTTTCCTCAATGAGATCGAGCGGGGCGCCGAGCAGCTCGCCAAGGGCAGCAAGATCGCCCTGCAGGTAGCCGGCCTCATCGGTCACGTCGATGAGATGATGGCCGATCAGCCGGCGGACCGGGTCGGCGAAGACGAGCGCGAGCTGGTCGGAAAGATGATCCTTCAGCGTCTGCTCTTCGGCGACATAGGCTTCGAGATTTGGCGCGTCATCGCTGTCGAGGCGCGCGCCCTGGCTGAGCGAGGCCCAGCCCCCCTCCTTCAGCGCGCTGGCGCTGTAGCCTTCGCCGTCCGGAAAGGCGTCCTGAGGCTCGGTGTCAAGTTCGTTACTTCGCCCGCCACGGTCGGCCTGAAGGTCGAGCCATTCGCCCTCCTCGCCGCCGGATGTGTCGCCTTCCCCCGCATCGGAAGAGTCTCCAGCGTGGCCGCTCGCGTCCTGCTCGGCTTCGGCGAATAGGCTCGCATCAGCCTCCGTAGCGGCGCCTGGCGCGGCGTCGCCGGTGTCGTCAGACTCCTCGCGTTCGAGCAGCGGATTGCGCTCAAGCTCGGCTTCGATGAAAGCGGTGAGCTCCATGTTGGAGAGCTGCAGCAGCTTGATCGCCTGCTGCAGTTGCGGCGTCATCACCAGACTGTGGCTTTGCCTAAGCTCAAGCTTTGCCGTGAAGGCCATACTCACTCCCAGGCGGGCAGCCCGAACGGACCGCCCTAAATCCTGAACTGATCGCCGAGATAGACGCGCCGCACGTCCTCGTTGTTGATGATGTCCGTGGCGGTGCCGTGGGTCAGCACCATGCCGTCATGGATGATGTAGGCGCGGCCCACCAGATCGAGCGTCTCCCGAACATTGTGGTCGGTGATGAGAACGCCAATGCCTCTCTGGGTGAGATGGCGCACAAGCGCGCGAATGTCGTTGACCGCGATCGGATCGATGCCAGCGAAGGGCTCGTCGAGCAGCATGAAAGACGGACGGCTGGCGAGCGCCCGGGCAATTTCGACGCGGCGCCGCTCGCCGCCGGAGAGGCGGATCGCAGGCGACGTCCTTAGCCGCGTGATGCGGAACTCGTCGAGCAGCGCATCGAGCTGCAGCTGGCGCTCGGCCTTGTCGGGCTCGACCGTTTCGAGCACGGCGAGAATGTTCTCCTCGACGGTAAGGCCGCGAAAGATGGAGGCCTCCTGTGGCAGATAGCCGATGCCAAGTCTCGCGCGGCGATACATCGGCAGCTTGGTAACGTCGCGGCCGTCGATGCGGATCGAGCCTTCGTCGGCGGGGATCAGCCCGGTGATCATGTAGAAGACGGTGGTCTTGCCGGCGCCGTTCGGCCCCAACAGTCCCACCGCCTCGCCGCGGGCGACCTCGAGGCTCACGCCGCGGACCACGGTGCGCTTTTTGAAGGCCTTGACCACCGAATGGACGGTCAGCCAGCCGGCATAAGGGTTCGGCTCGGCGTCGTGCTCGTAGATATGCTCCTCGGGTTGGGCAACTCCACGCGCGGCGACCGCCCTGCGACCTGGAAACGATAGCAATTTGCCCACTACCCTTTCTCTCCTGAGCTGAGGCATACGCTCGCCGAACTCAGATGAAACCCGCTCCGGTCCTATTGCGGCGCGCCCGGAAGCAGAGGCATCGGCGCGTTGGCGGCGGGCTTAGCAGCGGCAGCCGGAGCGGCGGGAGCGGCGGCCTTTTCGCTTCCGGCGCCTGTGTCGGCAGACTTTTCCGCGGATTTGCCACCGCTCGACGTGTCGCTCTTGGAGTTGTCATCTCCTGGTTTGGCTTCCTTGGGCATGAACAAAGCGCGGATACGGCCTCCAGCGGCGGTACTGCCCCTGTTCTCGAACCGGCTTTCACCGGTCTTCAGATCGATTACGAGCCGGTCACCCTTTAACACATTCTTGCCCTGCATTAACACCACATTGCCGCCCACGGTCACGAGCTGGGCCGGCACATCGTAAAGCGCCCAATCGCTCGTTGTGGTCTGGTCCTGGTCGCTGGTGATGACCACCTCGCCCCTCGCCTCGATCTTGCTGATCTGAGTGCCGTTGTTGGTGCCAAGCCCGACGCCGCTCGGTTTCGCATCCCCCGTGCCGGGGGTGGCGCCGGGTGTGGGGGCTGGGGTTGATCCTGTGGTATCGGGACCCTTGGTCAGGCTGTCGCTGCCGCTTCCCACATAATGCACGTCGAGCTCGCGCGAGCGCAGCGTAGTGGTGCCTTGCACGGCTTTCACATTGCCTTTGAAGGTGGCGTATTTCTGCGCGTCGTGCACCACGAGTACGTCAGACTCGATATCGATCGGCTGGTTCGAGTTCTTGGAGAATCCGCCGAAGGTATTGGTCATGGTTTGCGCCGGCGCCGGCGTCGCGGCGAGCAGGCTGAACGCGGCCGCACAGGCGGCAAGCAGCACGCCGCAAACTGCTTGCGAAGGGAATGAGCGTCTGGCGAGCGCGTTCATTGTGCGAGAGGCTCCGCCGGAACGGTCACGCTTGCCTCAGGCGGCACGCGCGAGGGAGCGTCTGGAGCCTCGATCGTCGGCGGGCGCGGCGCCTCACCTCCACCTACCGCAGCCTGATTGGTCTGCGCCCTGATGATGTGGACGCGCACCTTGCCGCGGAACAGCAGAGTCTTGTCGACGGAGTTCAGCCTGAGCGCTCGCGCGCGCACGGTGCCGCTCGGCAGGTCGAACGCCACCGGCTGATGCGAGCGCAGCACCTGGCTCTTCATTTCCAGGCTGGCATGGGTGAGCTTGCCGGTGACGCCGGAGCTGGTCGACACGCGAATATCGTCCTGCATTATCAGCCGTTCCGATTCACTGTTGAACAGCCCGCGCACCGCCTGCATGCGTGACCAGCCCTTCTGGTCGGTGGTGAGCTCGGCCTTGATCGCATGCAGCTTGATCAGCTTCGGGTTCTTCATGTCCTGGTCGGCGTAGTCGGCGCTGACGACATAGGCTCCGTTCTTCTTGTCCATGCCCTTGAGCGTGGGGTTGACCATGCGCAGGTTGCCGTCATTGACCTCGACCCCGCTCACGCTCGCGGTCACGCCGCCGACGGTGACGCTGAGGCGGGTCGAAATGAAATAGCTGGCGAGCACCACCACCGCCACAACGGGAAGAGTCTTGCGCAGGATGGCAACGACGCGGCTGTGCTGCGCGGCGCGCGAGAACGCCTGCTCGTGCTCCTCGGCAGAGCGCACGCGATACCGGCGACCACCCGGAACCAGTTGCGCTTCGAACGTCACGGAAAGGATCCTCCGAGCCGAGACGGCTCACCCCACATCACTTAGCCGCAAGACTTTGATCACATTGCGACCGCAAAGGCTTGTCGAAAGCCGCCCTTCGCGGCCCTTTCAATGGGCAAAGGGATCGAGATCGGACCAGCCCTTCAGATCGAGCTTGACTCTCGTCGGAAGGAAGGTGAAGCAGGCCTGCGCCAAGCCTTGGCGGCCCTCGCGAACAAGCATTGCCTCAAGTTTCTCCTTTAGCGCGTGGAGATACAAGACGTCGCTTGCCGCGTAATTGAGCTGTTCCTGCGTCAACTGGTCGGCGCCCCAATCGGAGGATTGCTGCTGCTTGGAGAGCTCGATGCCGAGCAGCTCCTTGACGAGATCCTTGAGGCCGTGCCGGTCGGTGAAGGTACGGGCAAGGCGCGAGGCGATCTTGGTGCAATAGACCGGCCACGGCATGACGCCGAGACTGTGCTTGAGCACGGCCATGTCGAAGCGGGCGAAATGGAAGATCTTGAGCACGCTCTGATCGGCGAGCAGGCGCTTTAGCTCAGGCGCCTCGTAGTGCCGGCGAAGCTGCACGAGCTCAGCCTTCCCGTCGCCCCCCGACAACTGCACGAGGCAAAGCCGATCGCGATAGGGGTTGAGCCCGAGCGTTTCGGTATCGATGGCGACGGCGTTGCCGAAGATGCGGCCAGGGGGCAGGTCTTCTCTATGCAGCTCGACCGTCATCGGCGGGGGCTCATTGGGCGGGGCTCATGCGGCCTTGTTCGACGGCCGGCGCTTGGCCGAGACGCAATCGCCGATCTCGATAGATGATCTGGTGCCCAGGAGAAGACTCGAACTTCCACGCCCTTTCGGGCACTAGCACCTGAAGCTAGCGCGTCTACCAGTTCCGCCACCTGGGCTTGAGGCCCATTGAGGTACGATCGGGCCAAAGCAAAGTCAATTGGGCGGCGGGCTCCAGCTGAACTCGGCGCAGCTAAGCCTTCCCAGACTTCGACAGGGTCGTGTATTGCTGCTCTCCCTGATAGGGGTCAATGCGCCCGTCATGGCGAGGGATCATGCAGGACAAACCGTGGGCATTTCCTTAAGCAGCGCTACTCTAATCACCATCTACGGCGGCTCAGGCTTCATCGGCCGCCATGTGGTCCGCGCGCTGGCCAAGACCGGGGCGAGGATGCGGATTGCCGCACGCAGGCCGGAGCTTGCAGGCTTTCTCCAGCCGCTTGGAGGGGTCGGCCAGATCATCCCGGTCCAGGCCAATGTGCGCTTTCCCGATTCGCTGCTTGCCCCGGCGAAGGGCGCCGATGCCGTGATCAATCTCGTCGGCATTCTCAGCCCAAGCGGAAAGCAAACCTTCAAGGCCGTACAGGATGAGGGTGGGCGCCATGTTGCCGAGGCTGCGCGCGCCGCTGGAGCAAGCGCCTTCGTGCACATGTCGGCGATCGGAGCAGATGTCGATTCGCCTTCCGTCTACGCCCGCACCAAGGCGGCTGGCGAGGCTGCGGTGAAAGAGGTGTTCCCCGAGGTGGTGATCTTACGCCCCTCGGTGGTGTTCGGGCCCGAGGACGAATTCTTCAACCGCTTTGCCGCCCTTGCCAGGCTGTCACCAGCGCTGCCCTTGATCGGCGGCGGCAAGACGAAGTTTCAGCCGGTGTTCGCGGGCGACGTGGCCAAGGCGGTGATGGCAAGCCTCACCGGCAAGGTGAAAGCAGGCGCCGTGTACGAGCTCGGCGGGCCGGAGATCCTGGACCTGAATGAAGTGATGCGGCGCGTGCTCGCCTACACCATGCGCAAGCGCTGGCTCGTGCCGCTGCCTTTCTTCCTCGCCAAGCTGCAAGGCGCGGTCCTGCAGGTCTTGCCGAACCCGCCGCTCACGCTCGACCAAGTGCGCCTCTTGGAGCGCGACAATGTGGTGAGCGACGCCGCCAATCGTGACGGCCGCACGCTCGAGGGCCTCGGCATCATGGAGCCGGTCGCGGTCGAGGCGGTGGTCCCAGATTATCTCGGGCAGTACCGACCCAAGGGCCAATTCTCAAACTACCAACCCTGAGTCGCTGCGCTCTATTGCGGGGCCGGCGCCGATTGCACGCTCGCCGGCTGGCCAGGGCCGCAATTTCCTTCCGGCGCGGGCGGCAAATGCGCCCCGTAGCCGTATACAAGCACGAGCAGAAAGCCGCCGAGCGCCATGCGGTAAAGCACGAAGGGCAGGAAGCTGATCCGCCGAAGCAAATTCATCAAGAAGGCAATTGCCAAAATTCCGGCTATGAAAGTGAAAGCCGCGACCAACAACTCGTCGATGGTGATGTGACATCCGCTCTTCACCGCGTCGCCGAGGGTGAGCACGATCGCGGCAGCGGTGGCCGGGATGCCGAGAAGGAACGAAAAGCGCGCGGCATCGGGGCGGGTGAAATTCAGAAATCGCGCGGCAGTCATGGTGATGCCGGAACGGCTTGTCCCGGGGATGAGGGCGAGCGCTTGCGCGCATCCGATCACAAGAGCGCTTTTCAGCGTCACGTCGTTGATGGTTTTCTCCTGCTTGCCGTACATGTCGGCGACAAGCATCAGCACGCCGTAGATCACAGTGTTCCAGGCCACGACCGTGACGTTTCTTTCCAGGTCAGGGACGTTCAGCTTCTTGAGCGTGAAGCCGAACAGGACGGCCGGTATGGTGCCGGCGAGAATATAGAGGGCGAGCCGGCCCTGGTCGGTGATCCTGCCGCGGAAGAGGTTGAGCGTTCCCAAGATGAGGTGCCAGACGTCGCGCCAGAAATAGATGAGCACGGCGAGAAGAGTACCGAGATGCGACATGACGTCGGTGAACTGGCCCTGGTCGGGCCAACCGGTCAGGAACGGTATGAGAATGAGGTGGCCGGAGGAGGAAATGGGCAGGAATTCCGTGATCCCCTGAACCACGGCAAGCACAATGATCTGTTCTATCGGCATTGATTCCCTCGGCCCCTGAGATGGCCGCTTGTTCGGCGCGCGGGCAGGTTCTATACCGAGGCGCAACTCCGCGCGATTCTTTTCGCGGAGCTAAAGCCCCGCCGAATGGGTCGATGGCGACGCTCCTGCACTATCCGCTTTGCCCCTTTTCCCGCTCGATTCGCCTTGCGCTTGCCGAGTGCGGCGTCGAAGTGACGCTCACCGAGGAGCGGCCTTGGGAGTGGCGTCCGGCCTTCCTCGAGCTGAACCCGGCGGGGGCGCTGCCCGTGCTGATCACCGATGCCGACGGCCCGATTTCCGGCGCGTACGCCATCTCCGAATATCTCAACGAGACCGTAAGCGGCGAGGGCGAGGCCGCCAGAGGCTTCAAGCTCCTCCCCGGCGAACCCCTGGCCCGTGCCGAGACGCGCCGGCTGGTGGACTGGTTCCACCGCAAGTTCCACGATGAGGTCACCTCCTATCTGGTCGAGGAGAAGGTCTACCGCCGCTACGGCCCGGGCGGGGGCTCGCCAAATACCGAGGCGGTGCGCGCCGGCCACGAGAACTTGCGCTATCATCTCGCTTATCTCGGTCATCTCGCCGAGACGAGGCCCTGGCTTGCCGGAGAGGCACCGAGCTTCGCCGATCTTGCCGCGGCGGCACATCTGTCGACGCTCGACTACCTCGGCGAGGTGTTCTGGGAGGACTACGAGCCGGTCAAGAGCTGGTACGCGCTGCTCAAGTCGAGACCGTCGTTCCGGCCATTGCTCGCCGACCGGGTCGCCGGCTTCATCCCATCGGGGAGTTATGCCGACCTCGATTTCTGAACTGCGGGCGACTGTCGGGTAGATCTGTCATGGCGCTTACGCTGAAAGAACGGATCGCACGCGAGGCCAATGAATTGGGCTTCGCCGCGGTGCGGTTCGCCAGCGCCGAACCGCCGCCTGGCGCTGGCGCTGCCTTGGAAGATTTTCTCGCCCACGGCCGCCACGGCGACATGGCATGGCTCGCCGACAACAAGGAGCGGCGCAAGTCGCCCCGCGCCATCTGGCCCGACGTCAAAAGCATCATCATGCTAGGGCTTAGCTACGGGCCCGAACGGGACCCTCTGCAAGCGCTTGGCATGCGCTCGCGCGGCGCCATCTCGGTCTATGCCCAAGGCGCCGATTATCACGACGTCATCAAGTCGAAGCTCAGGGCGCTTGCCTTGCGCGTGCAGGACGCAGCGCCAGGCGAGGTCAAGATCTTCGTCGACACGGCTCCGGTGATGGAAAAGCCGATCGCGGCGAAGGCCGGGCTCGGCTGGCAGGGCAAGCACACCAATCTCGTGTCGCGCGATTTCGGCTCATGGCTGTTCCTCGGCTCGATCTTTACCACCGCCGAGATCGCTCCAGACCCGCCGGAAGAGGATCATTGCGGCGCCTGTCGGCGTTGCCTCGATGTGTGCCCGACACGCGCGTTCGTCGCGCCCTATCAGCTCGATGCGCGGGCCTGCATCTCCTACCTCACCATCGAGCACAAGGGACACATCGCCATCGAGTTCCGCGAGGCGATGGGCAACCGCATCTTCGGTTGCGACGACTGTCTCGCCGTGTGCCCGTGGAACAAATTCGCGAAGGGCGCGCGTGAGTCAAAGCTCGCCGCCAGAGCCGAGAGCGACAATCCTCCTCTCGCCGAGTTGTTGCCGCTCGACGATGCGGCCTTTCGCGCCCGCTTCAGCGGGACGCCGATCAAACGCACCGGGCGCGACCGGTTCTTGCGCAATGTGCTGATCGCAGCTGGCAATTCCGGGGATGAGAGCCTCGTGCCGGAGGTCGAGCAGCGTCTTTCCGACGCTTCG
>DATFVP010000033.1:0-2526 GCA_035260285.1 Methyloceanibacter sp. | reverse complement strand
AGCAAGTCCGACTGGCCGACGCTCAAGGCCGCGGCAAAGGTGCTCGACGCGCTGCGTGTGCCCTACGAAACCCGTGTCGTCTCCGCCCACCGCACCCCCAAGCGGCTTTACGACTATGCCACGAGCGCGCGGGAGCGAGGCTTGAAGGTGATCATCGCAGGCGCCGGTGGCGCGGCACACCTGCCGGGCATGACCGCCTCGATGACCGAGCTGCCGGTGCTCGGCGTGCCGATCGAGAGCCGAGCGCTGAAAGGTCTCGACAGCCTGCTCTCCATCGCCCAGATGCCTGCCGGCGTTCCGGTGGGGACTCTTGCCATCGGCGCGGCCGGAGCCGCCAATGCCGGCCTGCTCGCGGCGCAGATTCTCGCCCTCTCCGATCATGCGCTCGCCGCCCGGGTCATGGCCTGGCGCGCGGCACAAACCGACGGCGTAGCCGAGGCCCCCGAGGATAATGCCTGAAGCTCTGCCTCCGGGAAGCGTTGTCGGCATCCTGGGCGGCGGCCAGCTCGGCCGCATGCTGGCGCTCGCCGCGGCTCGGCTCGGGCTCAAGACGCATACCTATTCCGATGAGCGGGACGCCCCGGCCTTCGACGTGTCGGCGTTCTCGACCGTTGGGTCTTTTGCCGATGAGGCGGAGCTCAGCGGCTTTGCCAGCAATGTCGACGTGGTCACCTGCGAGTTCGAGAACGTGCCTGCCCGCGCGCTCGAGATCGCGGGGAGGAAGGCTCCCGTCCATCCTCCGGCCAAAGCCTTCGCCGTGGCTCAGGACCGTCTCGCTGAGAAGGACTTTATGCGCGGGCTGGGCATTCCAGTTGGCGGCTACGCCGACGTGCACGACGAGCAGACCCTGCGCGACGCACTAACCTGCGTGCAGCTGCCCGCGATCCTCAAGACGCGGCGCTTCGGCTATGACGGCAAGGGACAGGCTCTGGTCCGCAATAAGGCGGAAGCCTTGGCCGCTCTGAAAGATCTGCGCGGGCAACCAGCCCTCATCGAGCGCTTGGTTGCCTTCGAGCGAGAGATCTCCGTCCTTATCGTGCGCGGCCGGGACGGCACGGTCAAATTCTACGATCCGGTCGAGAACGTGCACCAGAACGGCATCCTTGCCGTCAGCCGCGTTCCGCCCCGCATCACAGCCGATTGCGCCCTCGAGGCGCGACGGATCGCCGGCAAGGTCGCCGAGGCGCTCGGCCATGTCGGCGTCTTGTGCGTGGAGATGTTCCAGCGCGAGGAGGCTCCGCACCTTCTTGTGAACGAGATCGCGCCACGGGTGCACAACTCAGGCCATTGGACCATCGACGCCTGCCTTGTCAGCCAATTCGAGAACCACATCAGGGCGATAGCCGGCTGGCCGCTTGGCGGCACGGCGAGCCACAGCGATGCGGTGATGACCAATCTGATTGGCGCCGACGTGGAGCACTGGCGCGAGTTAGCACGCGAGGAGGGCGTGGCGGTGCATCTCTACGGCAAGGCCGAGGCGAGGCCAGGCCGTAAGATGGGCCACACCACGAGGCTTCTGCCAAAGAGTTCATGACACGGCATCGCTGGACAATCGGCGGCTCTTTTGTTAGAGCAGTCGTGGATTCGGAACCTTTGGTCCCGGCCAGGGTTGGCTTTTGCCAGTCCGAAATTCCTCAACCCTCTGAAATGGAGAGTGACGCGCGTGCAGGTCGTCGTTCGCGATAACAATGTTGATCAGGCGCTGCGGGCGCTGAAGAAAAAGATGCAGCGCGAAGGCATCTTCCGCGAGATGAAGCTCCGCAATTACTACGAAAAGCCGTCCGAGAAGCGCGCCCGCGAGAAGGCCGAGGCAATTCGCCGGGCCCGCAAGCTCGCCCGCAAGAAGGCTCAGCGCGAGGGCCTCGTTTCGGCAAGGCCTCGCACGCCCCGCGCCCCCGCCCGCTAGGGCAAAATCGATCCTGATTTAGCTGTCATGGCCGGGCTTGACCGGGCCATACACGTTTCTGGCTAAGGCATGAGCCTGAAATAATCATGCCCGGCTCAAGGCCGGGCATGACAAGGGTGAATTGAATTTGAGCCGCTATGAAGCCAACGCCACCGGCTCGGCGTAGACCGGACGGACGACGGCAGGCCGCAGCACCGGCTCGCGCGTGTCGAGGAACGCCGTGACCTTGCCCCAAGCGCCGTGGTCGAACAGATCGTTGTGATCCCCGCGACGAATGATGGCGAGGGTCTTTGGCTCGGTAGCGGCGGCATAGACTTGGCGGGCCTGCGTCACCGGGATCATGGAGTCCCGCGCGCCATGCACGATCAGAAGCGGCACCTTGACCGAGCCGATGCGGTCGATAGTGCGGTACTGGTCGGTCATGACCAGACGAAGCGGCAGGAACCACCAGACCTGGCGGCCGACATCGACCACCGAGATGAAGGGCGCTTCCAGCACCAGGGCCTTCACCGGGCGCAGCAGAGCAAGCCGGGTGGCGACGCCGGTGCCGAGTGATTCACCATACGCCACGATATTGCGCGGTGAGACGCCAAGCTCCTCTTCCAGATAGGCGTGGGCGG
>DATFVP010000032.1:0-3695 GCA_035260285.1 Methyloceanibacter sp. | reverse complement strand
GTCGAGCGAGAGCGTGAAGGCAAGCAGAGCTCCGGCGACCAGGGCCGGCCGGATATGCGGCAGAAGCACGTCGCGGAAGGCCTGCCAGTCGTTGGCGCCGAGGTCACGCGCCGCCTCCTCCTGCTCCTTGTTGAAGCTCGCAAGCCGGGCACCGACGACCAGCGCGACGAAGGGGAAGCAGAACGAGACATGCGCGATGATGATGGAGCCGAGATTGAGCGGCCAGAACAGATTGTTGGGCCAGGGTATGACGCGGGTGAAGAACAGCAGCATGGCGACACCCATGCAGATTTCCGGCACCACGAGCGGCAGGGTGAAGGCGCCCTCCACGGCGACCTTGCCCGGAAAGCGGTAGCGCCACAGCAGCACGGCGGCGAGCGCACCGATGACGAGCGAAATGAGCGTGGCGACAAGGGCGATCGTCAGCGAGTTGCCGAAGGCCGTGAGCAGGCTCTCGTTGCCGAACAGCTTCTCATAATATTTGAGGGTGAAGCCGCGCCAAACGGTGATGCGCTTGGAATCGTTGAAGCTGAAGGCGATGAGCGCAATGAGCGGCGCATAGAGAAAGAAGAAGACGCCGAACAGCCAGGCGCGCATCTGCCACAGGCGATTGTATTCGAGGGGCGCGCGACGCTCGGCCATGGCTCAGATCCCGTGCTCGTGCCCGGCGGCAGGCTTGCCGCGGCTGAAATAGGCGCGAAAGGCGATAGCCGCGAAAGTCGCGTACATCAGGAGGAAAGAGAGCGCGGCGCCGAACGGCCAATCATTGGCCTTCTTGAATTGGCGCTCGATGACATTGGCGATCATCTGGCTGTCGGGCCCGCCGAGGAGATCGGGGGTGAGAAAGGCGCCGAGCGCCGGAACGAAGGTGATGATGATGCCGGAAATGATACCCGGCATCGCCAGCGGGATCACGATGGAGAACATGGTGCGCATATGGCCCGCGCCGAGGTCGAGGCTCGCCTCGATGAGCGATTTGTCGAGCCGATCGAGCGCGGCGTAAAGCGGCAACACCATAAAGGGCAGATGCACGTAAACCAGACCGACAACCACAGCGAAGTTGTTGTAGAGCAGTTGCAGCGGCGTGAAGTCACCGAGGGGCTGCAAGCCAACCAGCGTCATCAGCCAGCTCGCCTGGTTCCACAGCCATTCGAGGGTGAAATTGGCGTAGCCCTCGGTGCGCAGCACCGACATCAGCGCGTAGGTGCGGATGAGCAGGTTGGTCCAGAACGGCAGCATGATCAGGAGCAGCATCCAGGGGCGCCAACGCTCGCTGGCAAACACGATCGCCAGCGCCACTGGGAAACCGATGATGAGACAGAGCAAGGTGGTCAGGCCCGCCACGAAAATCGACTTGGCGAAGATGCCGAGATAGAGCGGCTCCAGCGCCCGCAGATAGTTGGCGAAGGTGCCACTGATGTCGATCTCGGTCAGGCTGACGTTTTGGCCGAAACTGTAGGCCCAGACGATGGCGAGCGGCGCGAGGAAAAACACTACCACCCAGACAATGGGTGGTAGTGCCGTGGCCAGGAAGGCCAGTCGACGTTCTTGGGTCTGAGACGCCACGCCGCTCTTCCTTGCTAGATCACCTCCGCCCCATCACGCCGCGCGCAGCCGCGTCATCGCTTCATCGAGGAGGCGCGAGAAATCCGGCCCGAGATAGTTGGGATACTCGCACTTGGCCATGACATCGGCCGGCGGGAAGATCACCGGATTGTTCCGGTAGGATTCCGGCATCAGCGCGACAGCAGCAGCATTCGGAGACGGATAGAGGATCGTCTTGGTGATCCCGGCCCCGGTTTCCGGCTCGAAGATGTAGTTGATGAACTTGAGCGCGTTCTCAGGATGCGGCGCGCCCACGGGGATGGCCAGCGTGTCCTGCTGTCTCATGGCGCCCTCCTTCGGTACGACGAAGTCGATGTCGTCGTCCTCCTTCATAATCTGGGCGATGTCGCCGTTATACTCCTGCACCACGTCGACTTCGCCCGCCAGCAACAGATCCTGGCCATTGTCCTCATGGAAGGATTTGATGTTGGGCTTTTGCTTGGTGAGCATCGCCTCGGCCTGCTTGAGCAACTCGGGCGACGCGTCGTTCAGGGATTTCCCGAGATACTTGAAGCAGTTGCGGAACAGCTCGCTCGCGTCCGACATCACGGCGATGCGGCCCTTGTAGGCGTCGGAATCGAACAGCCACTTCCAGCTGTTGGGGACTTCCTTGACCTTCGACTTGCGGTAGCCGACGCCGATCACGAGCCAGGTATAGGGCAGGCTGAATTTTCGGCCTGGATCAAACGGCGCGTTGTCGATGAATTCGGGCGAAATGTTCTTGATGTTCGGGATCTTGGCATGGTCGAGCGGCTCGAGCAGTTTCGCCTGGATCATGCGCTCGACGAACTCGCTGCCGGGGACGATCACGTCGTAACCGGGATTGCCCGCGCGCAACTTGGCGAAGAGTTCGTCATTGGTCGCAAACAGGCTCATATTCACGTCGATGCCGCTTGCTTCCGCGAAATCTTCGAGCGTGGTTTCGCCGATATAAGTGTCCCAGTTATAGAAATTGAGTTTCTTTTCCTCGGCGGCGAGAGCCGAGAATTTTCTGGGGCCCGAAAGCGTGATGCCGACAGCGGCGGCTCCGAGACCTTGCAGGATGGAGCGGCGGGACGTGAAGGGCTTGATGCGTTGGTCGGTCATACTTGCTCTCCTTTCACAACAGTTTGATCGCGTTCTCCGTTTGAGTTCTTGGCCTCTTTGTTAAGGATCCTGCCCAGCGAGTATGGCCGGTTGTGCCATGCGCGCAAAGCCACTTTCCATTTATCGTTGCGGCGAATTTGGGCCAATCATGCATCGATGGCCCCCAGGCAGATATATTTGATTTCGAGGTATTCCTCCAAGCCTTCGGCGGCGCCCTCGCGGCCAAGGCCGGATTCCTTGACGCCGCCGAACGGCACGACCTCGTTGGAGAAGATGCCTTCGTTGACGCCAACCATCCCGGCGTCGATCTTCTCGGCGACGCGCCAGGCGCGGCTCAAGTTCTGGCTGAAGAGATAGGCGGCGAGCCCGAACGGCGTGTCGTTGGCAAGCGCGACCGCGTCGTCCTCGGTCTCGAAGCGCACGAGTGCGGCGACCGGGCCGAAAATTTCCTCGCGGACGATGCTCATGTCGGGGCTGACGTCGCCCACGACCGAGGGCCGGTAGAACAGCGGTCCGGCTTTGTCGGGCTTGCCGCCGAGAAGTACCTTCGCGCCTTTCTTGACGGCGTCGTCGACAAGGCTCTCGACCTTGGCGATCGCCTCACTGTTGATCAAGGGACCGATATTGGTGCCGGCCTCGAGCCCGGGGCCGACGGCAAGTTTCTTGACCGCCTCGACGAGCGCGCCAGCGAAGCGATCGTAGATGCCCGCTTGCACCAGGATGCGATTGGCGCAGACGCAAGTCTGGCCGGCGTTGCGATATTTCGAGGCCATGGCGCCGGCGACGGCCTGGTCGAGATCGGCGTCGTCGAACACGATCAGGGGCGCGTTGCCGCCAAGCTCGAGCGTGAGCTTTTTCACCGTGTCGGCGCATTGACGGTAGAGCAGCTTGCCGACCCCGGTCGAGCCGGTGAAGGAGAGCTTGCGCACGCGGCCGTCTTCGCAGAAGACGCGGCCCACGGCGGCTGCGCCGGTGGTGGTCACGATGTTGAGCACGCCGGGCGG
>DATFVP010000031.1:0-3396 GCA_035260285.1 Methyloceanibacter sp. | reverse complement strand
TTGCGGCCGCGAAGCTGGCCGACCAGGCCCGCCGCATGCCAGGTGCATCCGCTGGTGATTTGCGATTTCTCGAGCAGCAGGACGTCGCGTTCGCCGCGCCGTGTCAGCGCAAAGGCAACCGCGCAGCCGATCGCCCCGCCGCCCACGATGACGATGCGCGCATGACGATCGAAGGACCCTGGCATCGCTCTTCACGCTTTCCACTTCTGATGCCCGAGCCCCGCAACTTGCGGCGCAACGAAGGGGCGATGGGACTCAGATTTCAAGACCTTATCCTCGGGAAGGGAATCGCAACCGGCCGGCAACGCGCTCAACCGTAGCGCCCGTCCCATGTGCCGAGTGCCTTACCCCTGAAAAACTTCTAGCCCATCACCTTTGCCGTCGTCCGTCGGAGGCGAACCGCAAGAATCCGACCGAGCGCGAACAGAAGTTCGCGAGCGAGGCTCGGCCTCGCTGCGGCGAAGCCCGCGTACCGCTCCGGCGTCATCGCCGCTACCTCGGATTCAACCACCGCCCAAACGCTGGCCGAGCGCGGGTCACCGTCGAAGAAGGATTGTTCGCCGAGCACCGACCCTGCCCCGACCCGGGTCAGAGGCCCCATGCTCATGCCGTCGCCAGAGTGAATCACCACCTCTAGGTTCCCTTGGAGCACGAAGTAAAGCGTGCAGTCGGGGTCACCACGCCGGATCAGCGCATCGGCCGCCCCAACGCGGCGGAGTTCGGTAAAGCGGAAGAGTTCGCGCCAATCTTCCGCGCTCCAGCCGCGCGGCGCCAATCCCTCCCCAGATGCAGCCGCCACGCCTGCGCGAAAGCTCGCGATCGTCTGGTCAATATCCTTGGTCTCTGCCGGCATGGTCATCGCCGCAGCCTACTGCAAGCCGGCGTGTTCGAGCAATTGGGGTTCCGACGCCCTCGGTAGGCCCATATACTTGCCGACGTGGCGCGGTTGGCGCGCGATGGGCGGGCGGGTGAACAACTACCTCATGCTCGGGACATGCTTTCTCCTCGGCATCGCCCTCCGCCGTTCCGGGCGGCTCCCAGACAATGCCGCCATCGCGTTAAACGGCTTCCTCGTGCACATTTCGCTGCCTGCCTTGATCCTTGCCTATGTACATGAGCTTCACGTCGACGCGCGCCTAATCCTGCCGGCTCTGATGCCGTGGATCATGTTCGGGCTGGGCTGTGCCTATTTCTGGTTCGTGGGCCGGGCGCTCGGCTTCTCGCCGGCCACCACTGGCGGGCTGATGCTAACCGGTGGGCTCGCCAACACAGCCTTCATAGGCCTGCCGATGATCGAAGCTTTCTATGGCACTGAATTTCTCGGTCTTGGCATCCTGATCGACCAGGTCGGCTCCTATTTAGTCCTCTCGACGGTCGGCATCCTTGTCGCCTCGATTTATTCCTCCGGCCAAAGGGTCAATGCCAAGGCAATCATCCGCAGGATCGCCCTCTTTGTACCTTTCCAGGCATTCTTGCTGGCGCTCGTTTTGATGCCGTTCGCGTACCCTGCCTGGCTCGACGAACTCTTAAAGCGCCTCGGAGCCACGCTCATTCCGCTCGCGCTCGTTTCGGTCGGGTACCAACTCCGTCTCAGCGCGGTGCGCGGCAAGGCGACAGCGCTTGTGACCGGTCTCTTTTTCAAGCTGGCGCTCGCCCCAGGGTTAATTCTCTTCTTTTTTGCGGCACTTCTCGGGGCTGAGGGGTCCATGATGCGGGTGACTGTGTTCGAGGCGGCAATGGCGCCGATGATCGGCGCGAGCATCGTCGCCATGGACTACGATCTAGATCCGCCGCTGGTCACCCTGATGCTCGGCGTCGGTATCCCGCTGTCATTTTTGACGCTGCCGGTTTGGTGGTATCTGCTCAACCTTATCTGAGCCCCGCGTGCCTGCGTCTGGCACAAAGCCGCCCAAACCGTCAGCCGCGGATATCGGCTAATGACCCGAAGCGGACCCGGCATCCTGACCCTGAAAACAACTCCGCGAAAGCGCTGCGATGGCTCTCGCGAGATTCTCGCGATCGCCTTGGCTGTTCTGCCCGAAGGCTGGAAGAGCAAGCTCTTTAACCAGTTTCCCCGTGGGCTGCATCGCCGGCCCATCAGGACGGACCAAAGAATACTGACCTCTAGCGGACATGCAACAAAGGAGCGTAAGCCGCTGACTCACGATCCATGTACTATTTTTGCTCGAGGTGCCACGATCCGTCCCAATCAGGACAAGGCGGAGTTGTCATCAAGCTGTCGATGCGCTTGATGAACGTCATTGATGGTCCGTCGTTGGGAACGGATTCGAGCGCAGAGGCGAATGCGCGGAGCGCCTCGTCCCAGCGCCGTGCTCGGTAGGCGGCGAGCCCTGCGGAGAAGCGAGTTCGAAGCTCCACCTGCGTCGGGGTCAACTCGCCCTTGCGACCCATGATTTCGAACACCGCCTGCGGTTGGGTCTGACCAAGCAACACAACTCGGTCGATTTCTCGCGCCTCGATGGCATCGTCGGCGCCGGCAATTGTGGTCGCGGAGACGAGGACGCGGCCGCCATACACCTTATTGGCTCCCTCCAGGCGCGACGCCAGGTTCACGGTATCACCCATGACCGTGTAGCTCATCATCAACTCGGAGCCGATGCTGCCGACGAGGGCCTCGCCTGTGGCGACGCCGATGCGTATGTCGAACGAGATCGGCAAGCTGCGAAGACCGAGCAGCTCGGGAAACCCAGCCCGCAAGGGCGCGACGCGCTCGAGCATGTCGAGTGCTGCAAGACAGGCAAGGCGGGCCTGATCGACATTCTCGGTGAACGGCGGTCCCCAATAGGCCATGATGGCGTCGCCGATATATTTGTCGATGATTCCTCCATGATCGCGGATCGGTGCGGACATTTCCGAAAAGTATCGGTTCATGATCTTGACGAGCCCTTGCGGCGTCATTCCCTCGCTCGCGCCGGTAAATCCTTTGACATCGCAGAACAGCACGGTCATGACGCGGCGTTGGCCGTCGACGGCAAGCATAGGTCGGTCAATTAATCCTTCAACTACGCGCGGGTCGATATATTTGCCGAAGGTCTTGCGGATGTGCTCCTTATGGCGCAACTGCTCGACCATCCGATTAAAAGCAGTGGTCAAGTGGCCAATCTCGTCTTGCGAAGTGACAGCCAGAGTTTCGTCTAGATTGCCCGCCTCGACCGCGCGCGTGCCCTCCAGCAGACGGCGGACTGGACGCGTCATGCCGCCGCTGACTAAGGCTGCAAACACTAGCCCCAAGGCGGCTGCGAGCGCGGTCAGGACCGTGGCGATGACCATGGCCTGGCGTTGCGTCTGCACCGTCTTGGCTGCCTCGGCTTTGACTATTGCCAGCATGTCAGCTCGGACCGCGTCGAGCTTCTGATTGAGATCGTCTCGCAACGC
>DATFVP010000030.1:0-5031 GCA_035260285.1 Methyloceanibacter sp. | reverse complement strand
CCGTGGCTTGCAACGAGTTCATCGACGTCGGGCTTGATGCCGGTGCTGACTTGGCCGCCATTTCGCGTGCTGCAGCCCCAACCGGCCGCCTCGGCATCGATGACGACCGTCGCCCGACCGGCGCGCGCAAGCTCAAGCGCTGCGCTGAGGCCGGTATATCCCGAGCCGATCACAAGGACATCGGCAATCGCCGGTAGCCCGTCTCCGGCAATGTCCCGGGCGGGCAGGGCGTCATGCCAGTAACAGGTCGGCGCGAAGTCGGGGGCGAAAAGCGGGCTCTCGCCCATTGCGGATTCCCTATTCCATTGGGTTCCGAAGTCGGCGAATAATGGCGTGGGCTAAACACTCCGGCAACAAACTAGATTCACCTGCAGCCGCGACGACCTTGACATCCGAACCGGCAAACATCGAACTCCGATGCGTTACCAAGCGGTTTGGTGAGATTATGGCCGCCGATCACATCGACCTCAGGATCAGCGCCGGCGAATTCCTGTCTCTTCTCGGCCCCTCCGGGATGAAATCGTCGCCGATCTCGACGCCGTGGCGGGCGAGCGCATCCACAAGGGCTTTGCACGTTTGAGACGTGACCGCAGCGCACGCCCGGAGGCGAGGTGCTGGTGGTGGTGGCGACACGGTCGAAAGAGTCCGCGTGCCCGGCCGGCGAAGGGGAAACCATGACCATTGCGCGTACCATGCTGATCGCCGGGGCCATTGCTTTCCTGCCCTCCGCGGCAACGATCCTGTCGCCGGGGCAGGCGGCCGCGCAGGTCCAGACGGCGGTAACCGTCGATCCACCGCGCGATGCCGCACACCCTCCGGCCATGGCGGCGCTGGTGATCCCGTCGGGGGATGGAGCAATGAACGCGCTGCTCTACACCGCCGCCGGTGCGGGACCGCATCCCACGTTGGTGTTCTTCCACGGCTTTCCCGGCAACGAGCAGAACCTCGATCTCGCCCAAGCCGCGCGGCGCGCAGGGTGGAACGTGCTGACGCTGCATTATCGTGGGAGCTGGGGCAGCCCGGGCCGTTTCTCGTTCGCGCATTGCACCGAGGATGCGGACGCGGCGCTAGCATGGCTGCGCGCGCCCGCAACCGTTGCCCGCTTCGCAATCGACCCGGCTCGTATCGCGGTTGCGGGCCACAGCATGGGCGGGATGATGGCCGCAAGCGCGGCCGCCGGCGACTCCAGGGTGGTGGGAGCCTTTCTGATCGATCCCTGGGACATAGCGCATGATGCGAAGACCCTCGCCGATCCAGCGAAGCTCGCCGCTTTCAAGCGCGACGAACTGGCCGGCGACATGCCACCACTGGCAGGAACCACGGAGGACGCGTTGATCGCGGAGATCATGAGCGCCAGCCCACGGATCAACCTCGCCGCGACAATGCCGAAGCTCGCCGATCGCCCTCTGACGATAGTCTATGCCGAGTTCGGCGTGGGCGATGCCGAGAAACACCGGATAGAAATCGCCGCCCGCGCCGCGCATCCGAAGCGGCTCGAATTGACGACCTGGCCGACCGATCATCCGTTTTCCGACCGGCGAATTGCGCTGGCGAGCGCACTGGTGGCGTGGCTCCACCAGTTCGAAGCGGGACGCTGAAGCGGCGTTACGGGGCATGAATGGGCCACGATCACCAGCGGCCGCAGTTCAATACCGGCACGCTGGTTGACCTTCCATAACGGAGACCGAAGATTTAAGGCCCATGGGTGCGCGCGGCAGGAAGAGTGCAGCCGAAGGCGATGGGAAAGCGTGAACGTGAGCGGCGAGCTGGTCGAGCTGCACAAGGAAGCGCAGCACGCGCTCATGGGCGTGACTAGGGCGTGTACTAAATGGGCATCAGTTGAGCCTTGCCGACGACGTCTCCTTTACCCCAATAGCGGACATGCGCTGAGCCCGCTCAAAAAGTACGCTATGTGCCATTAGCCTTCCGGCGTGACCACTTGTCCTTTCAAGGTGTGGGGGTGGTCACTCGTGGGTCCGTCGTCTAGGGTGTCACGCGCAATGCATTCTAATCGTTCAACAAATAGGCGGCGCTATCCCTGGGAGCACATGACGCAGCGCGAGTTGCTGTCTGTCAGACTGTGTGACCTGAACGTCTCCATCGAGGGAACCTGGCTCGAGGAACAGATCGAGCGGGTCCGGGACGAGCTCGCTCAGCGCGGCCTGCGCTTCAACCCGCACTTCTGGCTTTCCGACGAGTGGTTTTCGCCGACCGGGGTGCCCGGCGTCGCGCTGCCATTCTACCTCGCGCATCCCAAGCTTATCCGTCTCGAGCGCTCGCAGATGCTCGAAGCGGAGGGGGCGACGGCTGAGTCTTGCATGCAGCTGTTGCGCCACGAGTTGGGGCACGCCATCCAGCACGCCTTCAACTTTCAGTGCCGGCGCGAGTGGCAGCGTCGGTTCGGCAAGGCGAGCACACCCTATCCGGAGGCCTACCGGCCAAATCCCGCGAGCCGCCGCTACGTGCAAAATCTCCCCGCCTGGTACGCCCAAAGCCACCCGGACGAGGATTTCGCCGAGACCTTCGCGGTCTGGCTGCGCCCCCGCTACAATTGGCGCCGGCGTTACAAGGGCTGGCCGGCGCTGCGCAAGCTCGAATATGTCGACCGGCTGATGAGTGAGCTTGCCGGACAGCCGCCGCGTGTCCGCAGCCGCGCCAAGCCCTATCCCCAGTCCCGCGAACGAATGACGCTTGGGGACTACTACAAGCGCAAGCGGGCTCACTACTCGGTTGGCTTTTCCGATGCCTATGACCGCGATCTGAAGCGCCTGTTCAGCGAGGCAGAGGGCCCTCGCGACCGACGCGAGTCGGCGGCCGCGTTTCTCCGGCGGCACCGCCGTGAGATTCGGCGCATGGTCGCAAAGTGGACAGGCGAGTACCAACTCACGCTCAATGAGGTTCTCAATCAGATGATCGGGCGATGCCAGGAATTGCACCTGGTGGCGGAGGGCCCGGAGCGCAATCTAGTGCTGGACTTCGCCATCATGCTGACCGTGCACGGCATGAACTACCTGTACCGAGGGCGCGAATGGCACGCCATGTGAGCCGCTAGACATGCGCAAGAAGCGGGTGCTCGTGCTGACGCACGAAGATCTCGTGCCGCCAGACGACATCGCCGGCAGGCCCGACGCTGAGGTCCTCGAATACAAGGCCGAGTACGACGTGGTGACGGGCTTGCGCGACTTGGGCCACGAGGTGCAGCTGCTCGGGCTCTACGACGACCTGACGCCCCTACGCGGGGCCATCCAGAACTTCAAGCCCCACATTGTCTTCAATCTGCTGGAGGAATTCCGCGGAGAACCGATGCTCGACCAGCATGTCGTGAGCTATCTCGAGCTTGTTCAGGTGCCCTATACCGGCTGCAATCCACGCGGCCTGATGATCGCCCGCGACAAGGCGCTGTCGAAGATGATCCTTCACCACCACCGCATCCGCGTTCCGCGCTTCGCCGTGGTCCCTGCCGGTCGCAGGGTTAGGCGCAAGTCCACCCGGCTGGAATATCCGCTCATAGTCAAGTCGCAGGTTAGGGATGCCTCATTTGGCATCGCTGAAGCATCGATTGTCCACAATGACGAAAAGCTAGCCGAGCGAATCGAGTTCATGCACGCCAAGGTAGGCACTAACCTCATCGTCGAGCAGTACGTGGATGGGCGGGAGCTGTATGTCGGGGTCATGGGCAACACGCGCTTGCAGATTCTACCAGTTTTGGAGCTCGAAATGAGGAGGCTGCGCTCCGATGCGCCCAGGATCGCGACCGAACAGGTCAAGTGGAACACGAAGTTCCAGAAGCGGCGAGGCGTCAAGCTCGGTCCTGCGCGGGACCTGGCGCCTGAGGTGGAGCGGCTCCTGGTGAAAACGACCAAGCGCCTGTACCGACTGCTGCAGCTCAGCGGTTACGCGCGCGTGGACTTTCGCCTCGATTCCGAGGGTCAACCATACTTTCTCGAGGCCAACCCGAATCCCGACATCGGCTACGGCGAGGAATTCGCCGAGGCCGCCGAAGCTGCTGGCATAGAATACGAACCGCTGCTCGATCGGCTTCTCGCCATCGGGCTCCGGAAGGGCTAAGCCAAAACGCCAGGATTGGCGGCCCCATCTTAGATTTCGGGCTCCGGGGACGGGGAGGGGGCAAAGGTCAGCGCGCAGCTCACGCTCCTAGCGCTATGTGTCGGATGTTGTCTCGACTATGACTGATGCGGTGCTTTCGCGGGTCGATGTCAAACCGCAACAAGACTAACTTGCAGAACGTTGTCGCCGACGTCCGAGAGCAAGACACTGACGATGGGTCCCATCGGCCCCCCAGGGGGGTGCTTAAAATTTCGAGGTCGGTTGGTTTCCTTTTGCCTAGGAGTCCCACCGCGCCTGTAAAGCCAAAGAAGGTCTTGCTCCTTCACCATCCACTGCAGGTGCTTCACATGTCAAAGCGGAGGATCTGCTCGAAGGCATCCATAAAGCGATAGGCATAAAACTCATGCCGAGGAAACTCAAAACCTACCAGACCTCCATCGGATTCTTCGATCTCGCCATTTCAGCGCCATCCATGAAGGCTGCTGCCGAGGCTTGGGGATCCGACACGGATGTTTTTAAGAAGGGATTTGCAAGGGTAACGGACGATCCCGAAATCGTTGCTGCTACGATGGCCAAACCCGGTGTGCTTTTGAGGCGCCCAGTCGGGTCGAATGACCCCTTCAGCGAAAATGCCGAGCTACCCCGGATCGATAAGGTCACGGAAGGGAAACCGAGCCCTCAAGCCAAGAAACCAAAACCCAAGTCTCACAGCATCGACAACAAAGCTGGCAAAGAAGCGGCACTCGCGTTCGAGAGAGAGCAGAAGCGGCGCGAGAGCGAACGTCGAAGGGAAGAGATCGCACGAGAGAAAAGAAGGAAACGGCGCGAGCAGGCAATCGCAAAAGCGGCAAAAGCGCTTGAAGAAGCTAGCCGAGCTCACGAGGCTGAGATCAAAAAGATCGACAGAGATCGTGCCGCCGTTGACAAGCGGTCACATACCGAGGATGCGCGCTGGAGAAGGCA
>DATFVP010000029.1:0-12496 GCA_035260285.1 Methyloceanibacter sp. | reverse complement strand
CGCGTTCTGGATGATGTTTTTGGAGGGATACATCGGGGCACCGCCGACTTCCACGGTCATTTCCTTGGCCACGGTGGGAAGCGCAATGGCCGAGACCGCAAGAGCGGCGGCGGCAACTGCAGACAAGGCAAAGGTCGAGAGATTCATCGTAGTTCTCCTATAGCTGGATTTGGGAGCCCCAAACTTGGGGTGACGCCTGGAGGTACGGAGGCCTGCTTTGCGCGGATGCCGGGACCACGCTGAACTTTTTGTGATGTCGTCGTGAGTTTGGAATTCGGTATTCCAGCGAACGCCGGAATCCAGCGCGCGAAGCGCAAGAAAAAAAGTGGATACCGGCTTGCGTCGGTATGACGCCGCGGAAACGTTGTCGCCTACAGGCTTGCGAGCTTGCCGTTGGCGATCACCGGGCCGGTCGGCTGACCGGTTGGCGAGCCGCCGGGCGGCTCGAGCGAAACCGCGAGTACCGCATCGCTGCTAACTTGCGGCAGCAAGGTCTCCGGCACGGTGATTCGGACCGGCTTCGTGGGATCAATGAGGCCGAGCGAGTGCGGCTTGTCGCCTGGCGGAATCAGCCACAATTCGAAGGCCTTCTGCTGATCGCCGGTTAGAAGCGCGGCCGGCACGATGGTGAGGCTGTCCCCTCCCTTGTTGACCGCCACCACGAAGCTTGCCTGGCCGCTCTCGGCGTTGAGCTGTGCGAGCAGAGGCGGACCAAGCGAAGGCACGTTCGCGAGATAGACGAGCCCGGCCACGCTCGCGGCAGCAAGCGCAGTCGACGCGATGGCGAAGGTGCGCCAGAAGGCGAGGCTTTGCCAGATGCCGCCGGGTTCGGCGGCATCTTTCAGCGAAGCTGACAACCGTGCCTCGATGCCGTCCCAAACCGTGGACGGCGGGGCGACAGCAGGCACCGAGTCCGCCAATGGGCCAAGGCGCGCCTCCCAATAGGCGACCTCGGCGGCAAAGCGCGGCTCGCTCGCTACGCGGAACTCAACTCTGCGCCGATCCTCGGCTCCGAGCACGCCGAGCACATATTCGGCGGCGGTCAGATCCTGGCGGTCGCCAGCGCCTATGGTGTCTTCATCGCTCATCGTTCAAGACACGCTCTGAGTTTCAACAGCCCGCGCCTGATCCAGCTCTTCATAGTGCCGAGGGGCACGCGGTTCCTCTCGGCAAGCTCCTCATAGGTGAACCCGTCGAGGAACGCCGAGCGGATCGCCGCCGACTGGCGCTCCTCGAGCTCCTGCAGGCAGTCCTTGAGCCTCACCTGATCCTCGCCGATTTCGAGCCGCTCGAGCGCGCTCAGACCTTCATCGGGAATTTCGGCGGCAGATTCGAGCGGCGCGTGCGCGCGAGACCCAGCGCTGGAGCGCAGGCGGTCGATGGAGCGGTTCCGCGCAATGGCCACGAGCCAGGTAATTGGGCTTGCGACGGCCTCGTCGAAGCTCTCCGCCTTCCGCCATACCGTGAGATAAACGTCCTGCAGCACGTCCTCAGCCTCGCTTCTGTCACCCAAGATACGGAGACAGACCCCGAAAAGCTTCGCCGAGGTCTCTGAATAAACGAGACGCAGAGCGGCGCGATCACCGCCAGCGACCCGGTTGATCGCGGCGACAAGTTGGCGGCGCCTTGTCTCTGCATCCATCGGCTTGCCGGCCTCGTTTGCTGCCCAAAAGAGGTGCACCCGTTGAATAGCGCGCGGCAAGGGCCCTGTCTCTCGCGATTGGACTCTGAAAACCGGCAATTTCGCAGTTGCGAATTGAGATCGTCGCGCTACTCTCCCGGCTGGGTCACGGAACAGTCGAATTTCCGTTGACTATGGGGCTACTGGTCCGAATGGGACGCGGCGGACGCCAAGCCGCCCGGCTTCAGGCGATGGGTTGCTACCGGTATTGGAGAGCGCCCTTTGGGTGCGGCGGACAGCGGAGGGGAAAGATCGATGCTGAGACGTGCCGGCCTTGGCCTACTCGTTGGGGCGCTGCTATCCGCTCCATCGGCCGCCACCGCAGGGCCCGCTCTGGTGTTCGAGCCGATCAACGGCACGGTGTTCTATTCCGAAGATCCCGACGCACAGTGGTTCCCGGCTTCGCTGACCAAGCTGATGACCGCCTATGTCACCTTTCAGGCGCTGAAGGCGGGGGAAGTCAAAGCTGACACTTTGATCACCTGCTCTCAGAAGGCCCAAGCTCAGGCGCCGAGCAAGCTTTGGCTGCCGGTTGGCGGACAGATCACCGTCGATGTCGGGCTGAAGGTCCTCATCGTTCAATCTGCCAACGACGTTGCGGTCATGCTTGCCGAAAGGGTCGCCGGCAGTACCGAAGCCTTCGTCGGGCGAATGAATGAGGCCGCCGCGAAGCTCGGCATGACGCGCACCCACTTTGAGAACGTCAACGGCCTGCCTCAGGACGGCCAGGTCACCACCGCGCGCGATCTCGCCAAGCTCACGCGCGCGATCATCGTCGAATTCCCGGAATACGCCGACATCTTCACCCTATCGAGCATTCAGGTCGGCAAAAAGCTGATCCGCACTCACAACCGGTTGCTCGTCTCCTTCCAGGGCGCTGACGGCATGAAGACCGGCTTCATCTGCGATTCCGGTTTCAACATCGTGGCTTCCGCCACCCGCGACGGCCGCCGTCTCGTCGCCGTCGTGCTCGGCGAGCCCTCTGTCGCCTCACGCACCGACCGCGCCGCCAATCTGCTGGAGAACGGCTTCAAGCGATATTTTTGGAAATCGGTATTCGGCACCACCATCGACGGCTTGGCCATGCAGGCCTCGTTGAGCGACGGCCCCACACATTTGCGCGACGCCGTCTGCGGCCCAGGCCGAGCCAAGCCGGTACGCAAGCGGACCGCGATCCGCCTCAAATCCAAGCCCAAATCCAGCAGCACCGCCGCCAACTGAGCGCGGCTGGACGTCTCCCACGACGCGGCGATGCGCCTCTTTGCAGGGGCATCGCCTGGGGATAGCGTGAGCGCGCGAAGCGAGCCCGAGTCATCCGTTGCCCAAGCGCATTGCGACATTTGCGGCCCTCAGGGCGCTTGCAGCGCTCGTCTTGGGCGGCTTGGTCGCGGCCTATGCCGCCGAGGCGCCCGATAATGTCGAGGCCGAAATCGCTGAAGCTGTACAGTCCTGCAAGGATTTGGACGGCACGCCCAATGCAGACGCCGTGCTTAGCACCAAGGACGTGAATGGCGACGGCGGCGAGGACTGGATTGCCGACTACTCGAAGCTCAAATGCGACGGCGGCATCAACCAGATGTGCGATGACCAAGGCTGCGTGTTGCAGATCTATCTGTGGAACGGATCTGCGGCCTGGAACCTTGCTTTCGATGAGGCGGTGAAGAGCTACAGATTTTCAAAGCGCCACGGCCAGCATCTGCTGCAAGTGGTCACGGCCGGACCGGTTTGCGACAAGCCGGCGAGCGCAACCTGCCACCTGACCTATATCCTGAACGAGGACTCGATCGACCTCGCGCAATAGCGCCAGGCCGTCCACTCATAGAGCCGCCGGATCGGCTAGAGCCGCCGGATCGGCGTTGCGCGAGGTGTCGGCTTCACATTCAAATGCAGCAGGAATGCCGAAGGTTCTACGCTGCGGGTTTGTCGGCTGGACTGTCTAGAAGACCTTCTGGGACATTGCTGTCTAACCAAGCCCAGATACGCGACAGCAGGTGATGCTTGCCACAGCGCGGACAAAAGATTGCTGTCCTCGTCCTCGGCAGACTTTTGAAGCTGGATCTATCGACATCAACGCCGGTGGAAACTTGGTGCCCGGTGGTCGGGCACACAAAAATTAACGTGCCCATTTTGGCCCCCTGATGTGGAAACGCCGCTACATCACGCTCAGGTAGGCAACCAGCAAATGCCCATCACAAGATTGTTTCAAGACACTAGACGTGCGGCGCAACAGATCATCGTGCACTGCAAAAAGGGCTATACCTGGCGCGAAGACCGACGAAGTTCACGCAGAAGCGCTTTTACGGTGGTCTCCCTTCGCCCATCTGGCTTCTTACGTGGTGAAGCCTTTGCCGTTCAAATCGAAGCAGTGGCCTTCAGAAGCCATAGATCATGATTGCGACGAAGAATGCGGCGAATGGCGCGACGTAGATAACCGCCGCCAAGATCGCCATAATTGCCGCGAGAAGCGGGCGCCGGTTTGTTGCCGATAATGCAATGGCGGCGACGGCGAGGACTGGTCCAAGCAACCCTTCGCCCAACGCGGAGAGCAACCAACGCGCCTCCGTTTGGTTCTGCCAGCGTTTCCCAGGCCAACAAAAACCCGTCCGAGAATTGCCAGATTGAAAAGGCCGCAACGACGATAATGACAATGCGAGAACGCCGCTAGCCACTAGAGCAACCACAGTTATAGTTTCTCACGCCGGCGCCGCGATCGCAGCCTTGATCAGAGCGAGCGCGTCTGGCGAATCCCAATTGGCCGGCCCGACCAGGCGCCCGATCTCGTGCCCCTCGCGGTCGATGAGAAGCGTGGTCGGCATGCCAACCGCCTTCAACTTGCTGAAAAGCTTGCCGGACGGATCGGTGTAGAGGGAAAGATGCGTGGCTCCGGTCTCGGCGAGGAAGCTTTTCGGCTTGTCGGCCCCGCCGCGGTCGATATTGACCGCCACTACCTGGAAATCCTTGCCGCCGAGCGCGGCCTGGAGCTTGTCGAGCGTGGCCATCTCCTCGCGGCAGGGGACGCACCACGTGGCCCAGATGTTGAGCAGCACCACCCTGCCTCGCCAGTCACTCAGGGACTTTGCCGCCCCTTCGCCGTCAACGAAGCTGACCTCGCCGAGGTCGAGCGGCTTTGGCCTCGCGAGGAACGCCGCCATGGCGCCCTTGTTCAGTCCGGCAAACGGACCCTGACCGGCCTTTTCTGCGACCGGTGCCGCCGCACCGCTTTCACCTTGCTTTATCGATGACGAGAGGCGCCCATTGTCAGAAGGGGCAAAACTCAAATATACCGTGCCGAACCCGGCAATCGCCGCTAATGACGCAGCGATGAGAATGGTGGCCGGCGACGCGTCCCGGTCGCGTTTTACGCTTCTGTTCACGTCTTCCACGCTCACCTCGATTCACAGGGCTCGACGCTCGTGACCAATACCATGTGGGGCGGCCGCTTCTTAGCGTCTCCCGCCGCGATCATGGAGGAGATAAACGCCTCCATCGACTTCGACAAGCGCCTCTGGCGCCACGATATTCTTGCGTCCAAGGCCCATGCTGCGATGCTCGCAGATGCCGGCATCATCACCAGGAAAGAGGGCCAGGAGATCGCCCGCGGCCTCGACAAGATCGCGGCAGAGATCGAGGCAGGCAAATTCAACTTTGCGCGCGCGCTCGAGGACATCCATCTGAATGTCGAGTCGAGGCTCGCCGAGTTGATCGGGCCGGTCGCCGGCAAGCTGCACACGGCGCGGTCGCGCAACGATCAGGTGGCGACCGATCTGCGCCTTTATGTGCGCGACGAGATCGACTCAATTGACGGGTTGCTCGCCCAATTGCAGCTCGCGCTCGCCGAGAAGGCGCTCGCTCACGCCGCGACCGTGATGCCTGGCTTCACCCATCTGCAAACCGCGCAGCCGATCACATTCGGCCATCATCTTCTCGCTTATGCCGAGATGATCGGCCGCGACCGTGGGCGGTTCGCCGGTGCGAGAACACGGCTCAACGAATCGCCCTTGGGTGCTGCCGCACTTGCTGGCACCGTTTTCGCCATCGATCGCGACGCCACGGCAAAGGCGCTTGGCTTTGCGAGAGCGTCGGCCAATTCGCTCGACGCGGTGTCCGATCGCGACTTCGCGCTTGAGGCCTTGGCCGCCGCGTCCATCGCCGCCACGCATCTCTCGCGTCTCGCCGAGGAGATCGTGATGTGGACCTCGCCGCAATTCGGCTTCGCCAGGCTCTCGGACCGCTACACCACCGGCTCCTCGATCATGCCGCAGAAGCGGAACCCCGACGCTGCCGAGCTCGTGCGCGCCAAGACCGGCCGCATCTCCGGCGCCTTCTTCGCTCTGCTGATGGTGATGAAGGGATTGCCGCTCGCTTACGCCAAGGACCTGCAGGAGGACAAGGAGCCGGTGTTCGATGCGCTCGCTTCGCTTTCGCTCGGGCTTGCCGCCATGGCCGGCATGGTTGGCGATCTCGAGCCCAATGCGCCGGCGATGAAAAAGGCCGCAGGCCGCGGCCACGCCACGGCCACCGACCTCGCCGATTGGCTGGTGCGGGAGGCGGAGCTGCCGTTCCGCGAGGCGCATCACGTCACCGGGCAGCTCGTGGCGCTTGCCGACACCAAGGGCTGCGACCTCGCCAAACTCACGCTTGAGGACTTGAAATCGGTCGATAAACGACTCACTGACGACGCATTTTCAGTGCTCGATGTGAGCAAATCGGTCAAAAGCAGGCGTAGCTATGGGGGCACAGCCCCTGGAAATGTGCGGCAGGAGGCCAAAAAATGGATAAAGCGTTTGAAGAAGGCGCCCCGGTCGCGATAAAAAGGAAGTAAGGACCGGTACAAGGTCCAAGGTCAAAGGGGCACGACCATGGGAAGCGCTTTGCGCGTCCTTCTGGCTATTGCGTTGATCCTGTCCGTAGGTTTGAGCGCCTGCGGCAAACGCGGCTCGCTCGACCGGCCGAAGCCCCCATACCCAGAGACCAAGGCCGATCCCTCCACCAAGATGTCGCAAGCGCCCGCCCGCTCGCTATGGATTGACCGCTTGCTGCAATAAGGCTTTCTAAGCCTCGATGCACCATTTCGCTTACCGGCAAGGAGTCGGCGGTGGGAGCATCCTGCACGCCGAGGACGTGAGCCTTGCCGACCTCGCCGACTCAGTCGGCACGCCCTTCTATTGCTATTCGACGGCAACGCTCGAACGGCATTACCGCGTGTTCGCCGATGCCTTTGCCGGCATGGACGTCGAGGTCTGCTATTCGGTCAAAGCCAACTCCAATCTCGGCGTGCTGGCAACGCTAGCAAGGCTCGGCGCCGGCATGGATGTGGTGTCGGAGGGAGAGCTTCGCCGCGTGCTCGCCGCGGGCGTTCAGCCTGAGAAGATCGCCTTCTCCGGCGTGGGCAAGACCGCTGACGAAATGGCCTTCGCACTTGAAGAGGGCATCTTCGCCTTCAACGTCGAGTCGGAGCCTGAGCTTCGCACTTTGAGCGAGACGGCATCTTCGCTCGGGCTCAACGCGCGCATCGCGCTCCGCGTCAACCCAGACGTCGACGCCAAGACCCATCACAAGATCGCCACCGGCAAGGCCGAGAACAAATTCGGCATTACCTACGAGGAGTCGCTTGCGCTTTATCGTCTTGCCGCGGCGCTCCCCGGGGTCGATCCGCGCGGCGTGCACATGCATATCGGCAGCCAGATCACCGACCTTGCTCCCTTCCGCAACGCTTTCGCGCTTCTCAAGGAACTCGTCGACGAACTCAGGGCCAACAGCTTCGCCATCGACTTCGTCAATCTCGGAGGCGGCCTCGGCGTGCCCTATCGCAGCGACGAGCCTGCGCCGCCGCTTCCCGCCGAATACGGCAAGCTCGTGAGGGAGACCGTCGGCGATGTCGGCTGCAAGCTTCTGTTCGAGCCCGGGCGCCTAATCGCCGCCAATGCCGGCATCCTCGTCTCCCGCGTCCTCTATGTGAAGCGCGGAGAGCCCAAGACCTTCACCGTCGTCGACGCGGCGATGAACGATCTGATCAGGCCGACTTTGTACGAGGCCTATCACGAGATTTGGCCGGTGCCAGACCCCGCGCCGGGCGCGCCGATGGTGACCAGTGATGTGGTTGGCCCCGTTTGCGAAACAGGAGATTATCTTGCGCTCGACCGGGCGCTGCCCGAGCTCCGCTCCGGCGATCTCATTGCCGTGATGACAGCCGGAGCCTATGGCGCCGTGCTCGCCTCACAGTATAATAGCCGGCTTCTGGTGCCTGAGGTGCTGGTTGCCGGCGATCGCTATGCCGTGACCCGGCCCCGACCTCACTACGGCGACATGCTGGCGGCGGAGCGGCTGCCTGATTGGCTCAAGCCTGAGCGGCGCTCATAGGGCCTCCTTTTAGCCCGCATCGCTCCCCAAATTACTCGCCTGTTTCACGCGTTGTGCTAAGCCTAATGAAGATAATGCGAGATTTGTTTGCCCGAAAGAAAGTGCCCCCGGACGCTCCGGAGGACAAGTCGCTCACCCGCCGCTTCGAATGGCGCGTGGGTTTGAGCCGGCTTGCGCTGGTCGGCGAGCGTGTATGGGAGGCGCTGCTCTGGCCGTTCATCGTGCTCGCGGCCTTTCTCATTCTATCCATGTTCGATCTGTGGAGCGCCTTGCCGCCGCTCTTGCACCGCGGCTTGCTCGTGGCCTTCGCCGTGGCACTCCTTGTCTCGCTTGTGCCGCTCATCCGCTCCCCCATGCCGACGCGGGCCGAGGCTCTCAGGCGTCTCGAACGACATGCCGACATCAAGCATCGGCCGGCCTCCTCCTACGAGGACAAGCTTGGCACTACGTCACGCGCCGACACCGCACTTCTCTGGGCGGCGCATCGCGAGCGGCTGAGCCGCCTGGTCGCCAGGCTCAAGCCGAGCTGGCCCTTGCCGCGCACCGACCGCAAAGACCCTTATGCTATTCGTTCGGCACTTCTGCTCGTTCTGATCGTAGCACTGCTCGCTGCCGGTCCCAATCGATGGGACCGCATCACCGCCGCCTTCACCCCCGCCGCGCGCACGTCGGCGGCACTGATGCGCCTCGACGCCTGGGTCACGCCGCCGGTCTATACCGACGTGGCACCCATCGTGCTTGCCGACGGCAGCGAGCCGGTCGGCACCGGCAACGAAACCTTCCGCGCCCTTTCGGTTCCGGAACGGAGCGAGCTAATCGTGCGCGCCTTTGGGCCGCGCGGCGAAGCCGTGAGCCTCGTGTCGCAACCCGAAGACGGCTCTCCGGCGAACGCGGTCATCCCGAAGATCACCGGCAGCCAAGGCCTCCTGGAATTCAAGCTGCCCCTCGCCTCGCCCGGCGCGGTCGATGTGCGGGTCAGCGGCAACACCGTCGCCAAATGGCGCTTTGACCTGATCAAGGACGGCGCGCCGCAGATCGCTCTGATGGGCAATCCCACGACCACGCCGCGCGGCGCGCTCCGCTTGAGCTTCCGCGCCACCGACGATCACGGCGTGGCGAGCGCCGAGGCCCGCTTCGCGCTGGCCGATTCCAAAGAAGCCGAAGGTCTGGCGGCGAAGGCTCCCGAGCTCGACGGCGAAGAGGCCGATCCTCTGCTCGAAGCTCCTCTGATGCCTCTGCAATTGCCCAAGGTCAACGCCAAGCTGGTCGAAGGCAAGTCCTCGCAGGACTTGACCGCCCATCCGTGGGCCGGCCTCAAAGTGCGCATGACCCTTGCCGCCCGCGATCAGGCGGGCCAGACCGGCTTGAGCCAGCCCTACGAATTCATCCTGCCCGAGCGCAAATTCACCAAGCCTCTTGCCAAGGCGGTGGTCGAGCAGCGCAAGAAGCTCGTGCGCGAGCGGGATTCGGCGAGCCAGGTCGCCATGGCGCTCGATGCCTTGACCATCGGCGGCGAGCGGGCGATCCCCGACAGTTCGGTCTATCTTGCCTTGCGGGACACCTATTGGCGGCTCGACAACGACCAGTCACCCCAGTCGATCGCGAGCGTAGTGAGCCAGCTCTGGGACCTGGCGCTGCGCATCGAGGACGGCAACATTCCCGAAGCCGAGCGCGACGTGAAGGCGGCGCAGGACCGGTTGAGCGAGGCCTTGAAGCGGAACGCTTCGTCGGAAGAGATCGATCGCCTGGTCGATGAGTTGCGCAGCGCGCTGTCGCGCTATCTGCAGGCGCTCGCCGAGCAGGCGCAGCAGAAAGGAAATGCTCCTCCTGACCAGAAATCGAAAGATGGCGAGCAGACGGTCTCCGACCAAGAGCTCGACAAGCTTCTCAACAATATCGAGCAGCTCGCCAAGTCGGGGTCGAAGGAGCTTGCCGAGCAGATGCTGAGCGAGCTCAAGGACATTCTGGAGCGCCTGCAGGCCGGAACCTCCACCGACAATGCCAAGCAGCAGCGCATGGGCAAGATGATGAAGGACCTGAACGAGCTCGTCTCCAAGCAGCAGAAGCTGCTCGACGAGACGTTCAAGGCGAGGCGCGAGCAGGGCGGCAACCGGCAGAACGACGCCTTCAACGTGAGCCCGCCCGGCCAGCCCATGGAGTTCGGCCCGGGCATCTTCATGGCGCCGTTCGGCACGCCGCAAGAGGATGGCTCGGACAGCGGCCAGAGCCCTGGCGGCGATGAAAGCGCACAAGGAAAATCCGGCGGCCGCGGCCAGCAACGGGGCGAGAAGGCGCAAGGCCAACGCCCTGGTGGCAAGTTCGACGATCTCGGAAGGCGCCAGGGTGAGTTGCGCGACGCGTTGCAAAGCCTGATCGACCGTTTCCGCATCGAAGGCGCGAACCCGCCCGACCAGTTCCCGGAAGCCGGCAAAGCCATGGGCGACGCCAAGGACGCGCTTGGTCAGTCGAATCTCGACCGCGCTACCGACGAGCAGGGCCGCGCGCTCGACCAGTTGCGCCAAGGCGCTCAATCGCTCGCGGAGCAGATGATGGAGAACGGCGAGGCCCAGACCGGCAAAGGCCAAGGCAACAGCGGAAAGGACCCGCTCGGACGGCCCGACCGCAGCAATCGCCCGGACCTCGGGCTCAGCGTCAAGGTTCCCGACCAGATCGACATTCAGAAGGCGCGTGAAGTGCTGGACGAGGTTCGCCGCCGTCTCGGCGATCCGTCGCGGCCGATGTTCGAGCTCGATTATCTCGAGCGCCTGCTCAGGTCGTATTAGCCGGACGCGGTCAATTCGCCGATAAAGGGAAGCTCGCGGTAGCGGTTGTGGAGATCCATGCCGTAGCCGACCACGAACACCGGCGGGCAGGAGAACCCGATGAAGTCGGGCGTGATCGCCGAAGCGCGCTTCACCTGCTTGTCGACCAGCACGCAAGTGAGCACTTGCCGGGCGCCGCCCTCCGAGAGGAGCGCCTTGGCGAAGGCCAGCGTCCGGCCTGAGTCGAGGATGTCGTCGACGAGGACGACGTTGCGGCCTCTGATGTCGCTTTCCACGTCGCGCTGCACCCTCACCTCGCCCCGCGAAACCCGCTCGCCGTCATAGCTCGCGAGGTAGACGAAATCGATCTCGGGCTTGAGCCCATGGCGGTGCAGCGCCCTGATGAGATCGGCGGCGAAGATGAAGCTTCCCTTGAGCACGGCGACCACCATGAGGTCGTCAAGGCGCCTTGCGGCAATGTCGCTCGCAAGCTGATCGACGCGAAGAGCGATCGCTTCGGCGCTGTAAAGCGGCTTGATCGCGCCGTCCGCAAGGCCGCCCGCGGCCGTCATTTGGGCTTGGCGAAGCTAACCTTGAGGCTGCTTACGTTTTCCGGTGCTCCGGGAATTTGCAGCGTGAAGGAGGTCTTGGCACCGGCGGCGAGCGAGAGCACCTTGGCCGTGGCCTGAGTCAGCTCGTTGCCGCTCTTGTCCTGCAAAGCCACCACCACCGTCGACACGCTAACCTCGCTTGCGGTGGGGTTGATGACGTCGCCATCGACTTTCAGCATTCGCTGGCCTCCTGTGTCGCTCCACGCCGAGCGAACGTTCTCGATTTTGAGCCCGACGTTCACCGGTTTTCCCATCATGGCGTAGAGCCTGGAGGCCCCTGGCAACACCGACACCACGGTCTTCGGCGAGAGCGCAACGAAGGCGACAAGCATTATGAGCAGGAGCGCGAGCACGCCCCAGCCAATGGCGACGGGCGGCGGCAGCTTCCGCTTGCGGCCTTCAGCGATGGGGACGTTGGTGGCCAATCCGGCGTCAGGATTGACCAAGGCTCCGGAATTGTAGCTGCCGAGATCTTCAGCTTCAGCCCCAGCGCGTAAGTTTGCCCCCATACCCACGGTCAATCCGGCACCGTCGCCGCGTACATCGGGCTGCATCTCGTCGTCGGGGCTGAATAGCGGGCCGGCTGCTTTCACCTGCGGGGGCGGTCGGTCGCTCGGACGCACGCCGTTGGTCGGCTTGGGTGCAAGACCCCGCTGACTTGGAAAGCGGCCTATGGCGTTACCCAATCCCGTCGAACCTGGACGAGGCTCCGGCGGAGCGGGACGCGGTGCCGCTGCCGGACGGGGTTCAGGAGCGCGACGCGGCGGCATCGGTGCCGTCGGCGCCGTCGGCGGCTGGACCGGAGGAGGCGTCGGCGCGGAAACGACGGCAGGCTTGGCCGGCTCGATCACCGCCATCGCCTGCCAGACATTGCCGCATTTGGAGCAGCGCACCTTGCGGCCCGTGGGCGGAATGACCGCCGCGGTCTCAAAGCGAGTCTTGCAAGCTGGACAGATAATGACCGTCATCGTTCAGAACCATCACCTGGCAGGTTTCTGCGGCCTCGTGCGACCAGCCCACGCCCTTGCCCAAATCCATTGATACCGGACAGCGAGTTCCGCATAAAGACGCAAGTTGGGCCG
>DATFVP010000028.1:0-11939 GCA_035260285.1 Methyloceanibacter sp. | reverse complement strand
CGCCGCAAGGCTCCGGCGCCAGGAAGGCCAGCCTCGCGCGGCCTCGCCACGATCAGATCGGCAAGCGTGTGCTTGTCCAGAACCTCGATGAACGCTTCCACTGCTTCGCCGAGCATGCGGTTGATCGGCGCCGCGCGCTTGATGCCGCAAGGGAGCGTCGTGCCGCCGACGCATTCGGCCTCGACATGGGTCGCCTCGGTCACGCGAATCACGTCGCCGATGCCAATTTCTTGCGGAGCCCGCGCGAGCTTCAGCCCTCCGGTACGGCCTCGGCTTGTGGTGATGAAGCCGCCGCGCACGAGGATCGGCACGATCTTCGCCACGTTGAATTCGGTGATGCCATGCTCGGCGGCGATATCGGCAGCCTTGACGTGCTTGCCGCCAGAGAGCGCGCAATGGATCAGAATCCTGAGCGCGTAGCTAGTTTGCTTGGTCAGTCGCATCGTTCGCTATCCGAGGGCCGGACTATACCAAATCGCGAGCATGCCAATAGCTTCAATCTCGGTGGTTGCACAAGACCTTAAGCGCGCTGGAGGTCAAGGTTCCGCAACCACGGCACTAACAAGCAACCCGGCATTGCTTTTGGCCAGGTTCGCCGGCCCGGACTAGAATATGGTGCGACTTGCGCCGGCGGAGGCGCGACGAGCTGGCGGCAATGGCCAAGACAGCGAACAGGCAACCTCACCAGCTTAAACAGTCTCTCGAAGGCATCGCCATCCTTGCCGGGCTCAGCCCGGAGGCTCGCGAGCGCCTGCAGAAGCGTTGCGCCTGGCGCCGCTGCCGGCCTGGAGATCCGATCGTCGGCTATCTCGATGCTTCCGACGATGTGTTCTTCATCGTAGACGGCGAAGTCCGCGTCACCATCTATTCCGTGGCCGGGAGGGCAGTGAGCTTCCGCAATCTCGGTCCCGGCGAGGTGTTCGGCGAATATCCCGCGATCGACGGCGGTCCCCGCTCGGCGAGCGTCGAAGCGGCGAGAAGCAGCCTTATCGCCTCGATAGCGGGTACTGCCTTCCAGGAGCTGTTGCAAACCGAGCCGAAAGTAGCGCAGGCGCTGCTGCCGCAACTCGTGACGAAAATTCGTGCGCTCACCAACCGCGTCTATGAGTTCAGCACGCTTGCCGTCAACAATCGCATCCAGGCCGAACTATTGCGGCTCGCGAGCCTTGGCACCCGCCAAGGCAAGGCCGCGCAAATTATCCCGGCTCCAACCCATGTGGAGATCGCAAGCCGCGTGAGCACGCACCGCGAGGCCGTGACCAGAGAGCTCAACCGCCTGTCGCGCATCGGCATTATCGAGCGCAAGCGCGGCGCGCTTCTGGTCAAGGACGTGGATCGTCTAGCCGAGATGGTTCACGAGGCGACCGGCGAATAGGCGGAAATTGGAGGCGTGTGCGCAGGATTAAAGGGTAATCCGATAGACGCAGTCGTACCGGCCTTCCTCGCCGAGCTCCTTGAGCTCGCCCTCGACCTTGCATTTGACACCCATTTCCTCGGCGACGCCTTCGAAGAAGGGCAGGAGCTCAGGCCAACTCAGATAGCGCTCGATGTCGAGCTTCTTGGCGATGCGATCGTATCGCGAGACGCCGAACACCCTGATCACCGTCTCGCCCGGGAGGTACTCGAAGACTTCGAAGTTGTATTCCGGCGAGGCCGAGTGCACCGCGGTGATGAACACGAGCGCGGGCGCCCGTGAATCTTTCGGCACATCGACACCGAGCTCGAGCGCTTCCTTCGTCTTCAATTGGCCGAGCTTCCTGAACACGGCTTTGGAAATGGCGTCGGCCTCGCGCCAGCCGAATCGATCGCCGATATGCGCGAGCATCAACCCGTAGAACGCGGCGGAGACGTTGGAGAGCTTGAGTGTCATCTCCTCGGCGGATTTGGGAAAGGTCTTTTCCACGAGATAGGCCTTCACCTCTTCGTCGGGATAGCTGTCCTTGGCGCGGATGCCCTGCATCTCGGCATAGATCCTGCGGGCGGTGATGGCCATGATATGTGCGCTGAACTCGTAGACCCGCGTCGACAACCTGCGGATTGTGGCCACCAGCTGCTTGAGCAGCGCTTGCGAGACCTTGGGCTCGCTTTGCACGAGATCCAGAAACGCAGCGGCAGGCATCAAGGCGACGAGGCAGCTCGTTCGCGCCTCGACGCTTGCCGAGCGCGGGCGGCCGTCGATGGCAGGATATTCGCCGAACATGTCGCCTGGGGTTAGATCGTGAAAGCTGACCACCTTGCCGGTCAGCGAATAGATGATGACGCGGGCTTCGCCTTCGACGAGGAAGAACACGTCGTCGGAGCGGTCGAGATATTCGACGATCGGCTCGCCAGGCTCATAGCGCCGCCAGCTGCAGCGCTGCTCGATGTCCTTGAGGCCCGCCGGTGACAAACCCGCCAATAATGGAATTGCCGCTAGGGAGCGCTGAGATTGTGCGGTTTGGGACTCTGCCATCGCCGGCGCCACCGGACCCCCACTCGAAACCAGGCAACAATACTCCGCTCACGTTGTATGCGAAAGCGCTATGCCGGCGTCCGGCGCGCCCCCCAAGGGCGTGACAGTTCGATGAAACCGGTTAGAGAAAGCGCTGCTCGATCGACGTAGACGAATCCTTGCCGATCTTGTCGAAATGCTCCGAGAGAAAGATTTCGGCCTGCCGGCGGCCGAGCTCGAACAGCCATTTGAGAAAGTCGCGTCCGACGTTCAGCTTGCTCGATACCCCGAGTGCGCTCATCTCGTCTTCGGCTTCGATACAGTGTATCAGCATCTTCTTGAGCTGGCCGCCTTTGTCGAAGCCGCCTTCCACTAGGCGGTTGACGAAATTGATGGCGCGCATCTCGCGCATCAGGCTTGAGTTGAAGCTGAGCGTGTTGATGCGATCGAGGATGGCTTGCGCCGTCTGCGGCACCTGCTCGATGTGGATGGGGTTGACCATGATGAGCAGCACGTCGGCAGAAACGCAGTTGTAGATGATCGGGAAGATCGGCGGGTTGCCCATATAGCCGCCGTCCCAGAAATACTCGCCGTCGATCTCGATCGCCTGGAACACCGATGGGATGCAGGCCGACGCGAGTACGGCGTCAAGCGTGATGTCGCCATGCTCAAACACCCGCAGTCGGTTGGTGATGACGTTGCTCGCGCACACGAAGAGCTTGACCTTGTCGGATCGGCTCAACCTCTCGAAGTCGATCTGCTCGCGCAAGATGTCGCGCAACGGGTGATAGTTGCCGGGATTCATCTGGTAGGGCGACAGCACGCGCGACAAAGTGTCCAGGATGATCCACCCCGGCGAATAGTCGAGACTCCCGCGGCATCGCAACTGATCAATCCATGACGGCTGCATGATGGACCAGGCGCCCGCCTCTGCCACGGCCTCCCAGAATCTGCCCAACGCCTGGCGCGCCCCCTCGTTGCCGCCGAGCGTCAATCCATAGGCGGTGACCGCAGCATTCAGGGCCCCCGCGCTTGTTCCCACGATTCCTTCGATGGCGATGCGCCCGTCTTCGAGAATCCGGTCGAGAGCGCCCCAGGCAAAGGCGCCATGCGACCCGCCGCCCTGCAGGGCGAGGTTGATTTGCTTGCGGTTGGGCCGCTCAGTATATCCTGCCGCGTGCGTCAGGCTCTCCTCCACCCAAAACTTTCGGTTGTAGCCACCGAGCGAGCCACTCGTGCGATTGTGGGATACATGCTAAGATTACAGCAAGGACAGGGACAGTTGGCGCAGCTACAAATAAACTATGGCGGTAAACAGTTTATCAGACGAGCGGGTACTCGTATTGATTTGAGCTGAATAGACCCCCGCGTCTGACCGCCCAAGCTGATCTCTCTCAAGAGCGGCGTGTTCGGCGGTTGGTAGTCCTCCTTGGAGGAGGCATTAACTATGTACGAGGCTGATAGTCGTACCGGCAGGCCCAAGCAGGAGGTTCCCGCTCCGGGCGTAGCACCGGCGGCCGCAGCCTCCAGCGAAGACGACAAGAAGACCAAGAAGCAGCTCGTCGACGAGCTCGCAGGCCTCCGCCAGCGGATCAATGATCTCGAGGCCTTCGAATCCGAGCGCAAGGCGATTGCCAAAGAGCTCAAGGGCACTCGCCAGCGCCTGCAATACCTCCTCGCCGTCAGCCCGGCGATCATCTACACCACCAAGGCCTCAGGCGATTACGCCTGCACTTTCGTCAGCGAGAACCTGCGCGCCATCATGGGCTATGGCCCGCAGGAGATGACCACCGACCCAAAGGGCTGGCCCGATCATCTCCACCCTGACGATGCTTCGCGCGCGTTCGGCGAAATGCTTCCGATGATCAACCGCGGGGGCGGAACCGTCGAATATCGCTTCCGGCACCGTGACGGGCATTACATTTGGATCCAGGACACCTTCAAGGTCGTCTATGACGATGCCGGTCATCCGCTCGAGCTCGTCGGCGCATGGGCCGATATTACCGAGCGCAAGGAAGCAGAGCAGCATGCGCTCGAGGCGAACGCCGAGATCCAGGAGACCAAGCGTTACCTGACGAGGCTGATCGAGAGCTCTCCCGACGCCATCATCGCCACCGACAAGCTTGGCAATGTCGTGCTGTTCAACGAGGGCGCCGAAACCTTGCTGGGCTATCGTGCGAGCGAGGTTACCGGCCGCCCCACCACGCAGCTCTACGAAAACGAGGATCGATCGCGAGAGCTTGTGCTCGAGATGCGCAAGCGCGGCGGCACGGCTTCAGGTTTTGAGAGCGTGCTGAAGACGAAAGACGGCCACAGCGTTCCGGTGCTGATCTCGGCTTCAGTGCTCCTCGACAAGGACGGCCAGGAGGCCGGCATGGTCGGCTTCGCCACCGACCTCAGAACCCGCAAGAAGGAGGAAGAGGAGCTTCGCCGGGCGCATGACGAGTTGGAGAAGCACGTCGAGGACCGCACCACCGAATTGAAGGCCGCGCGCGAGCGGCTGCGCTACCTCATGACCGTGACACCGGCGATCGTCTACACCAATCAGGCGAGCGACTACACCTGCACCTTTGTCAGCGAGAACGTGTCACGCATCATGGGATTCTCCGCCTGGGAGATGCTCGAAGACAAGGATTTTTGGACCGTCCGTCTGCATCCAGAAGATGCCAAGCGCGTCTTCGGGGAGATGGGCCCTCTGATCGAACAAGGCGGAGGAGCGATCGAATATCGCTTCCGGCACCGGGACGGACATTACATCTGGATCCAGGACACCTTCAGGGTGATGCGGGACGAGCAGGGCAATCCTTTGGAGATCGTCGGGTCCTGGGCCGACATCTCCGGACGCAAACAGGCCGAGGAGGCGCTCGGCGAACGTATGGCGGTGATGAACGACCTCGAAACTCTGGTCGGCGCCAGCCCCGCCATCATCTACACCACGCAGGTCACCGGCGATTACGCCTGCACTTTCGTCAGCGACAATTTGGATTCGATCATGGGCTATGCGCCGTGGGAGATGCGCGACGACAAGAAGTTCTGGGTCAAGCGCCTGCATCCCGACGATGCTGGCCGCGTGTTCTCCGAGATGGACGGGCTGATCAGCCAGGGCGGCGGCGCCTTGGAGTACCGTTTTCGCCATCGCGACGGACATTACATCTGGATTCAAGACACTTTGACCGTCGCTCATGACGATGCGGGCAACCCTCGAGAGATCGTCGGGTCATGGGCCGACGTTACTGACCGCAAACGCGTCGAGGCCGAGCTGCAGCGTCTGGCCGAGCAGGTCGAGCTACGCAACAAGTTCATTCGCGAGACCTTCGGCAAATATCTGACCGACGAGGTGGTTTCAACGGTGCTCGAATCTCCCACCGGGCTGCAAACAGGCGGCGAGAAGCGCAAGATCACCATGATGATGACGGACCTGCGCGGCTTCACCTCGCTGTCCGAGCGGTTGCCGCCGGAACGCGTAGTGGGATTGCTCAATCGCTATCTCTCCACCATGGTCTCGGTCATCAAGCAGTATCAGGGCACCATCGACGAATTCATCGGCGACGCGATCTTCGTTCTGTTCGGGGCTCCCGTCTGGCAGGAGGACGATGCGGAGCGTGCCGTGGCCTGCGCCGTCGCGATGCAGATCGCCATGTCCTCGATCAACGAGCAGAACTTGAAAGAGGATCTGCCCGAGCTCGAGATGGGCATCGGGATTCATACCGGTCCGGTGGTGGTGGGGAATATCGGCTCGGCCGAGCGGATGAAGTACGGCGTGGTCGGAAGCCAGGTGAACCTCACCTCTCGCATCCAATCCTGCACCGTAGGCGGCCAGATCCTCGTCTCCGAGACCACCCGGCAGGAGGCCGGGCGCATCCTCAAGATCGGACAACAGATCGAGGTGAAGGCGAAGGGGGTCGAACACCCGATCACCCTTTCCGAGGTCTTAGGCATAGGCGGGTCGTACAAGCTGCAATTGACCGAGACCAGCGAGTCGCTCGTCACGCTTCCTGAAGAAATTCCTCTCCGCTACGAGGTGGTTGAGTCGAGCCAGGTTGGGGTGGAGAGCCGCAGAGGAGCGTTGACCAAGCTCTCCCGCAAATCAGCCGAGCTGCGCCTTGAAGCTCCGGTGCCCCCGCTGAGCAATTTGAAAATGCGCTTGCTCGGCTCCGACGGCAAAGAGTTGCCTGGCACGCTTTACGGCAAGGTGGTGGCGAGCGTGCCGGGAAGCAGCTCGCGATATTCGCTGCGCTTCACCTCGGTGCCGCCTGAGATCGATGCCGCCTTGCGCGAGCTGATCGTGCCTCCCGTCACCGAGAAGGCAGCCGCCTCGGCGAGTTTGGCCGGCTGAGCGCCTGGCCTGACAAATTCGAGGGGCCAGCTTCAACGCCGGCTCCTCGAAATTGCCTGTCGCGACAATTCCTTTTTAGCGGCGCCCAAGCTCGCGCCAGCTATTCTCCTTCACATCGACGCCGTAATACTGCGCAGCCTTCTTGATGTTGGCGAAAGCGAGCTCGCGGTCGGCGTCGGAGACGCCCTCGACCTGGTCGAAGCGGGCAAGGGCGTTCTTGACATGGCTCGCGTCGGTCAACGGCTCTTTGCGCTGCCGCGGAAAGGCAAACACGCTTTCCGGCAGCTCGGCCCGATTGTGAACTTTCCCGTATTCGGTGCTCGGCATCCAAGTGGCTTGTGCGGCCATCGCTACTTCTTCCATGAATTGGCTTCGGGACCTTCCCAGGCTCCCTCGATCCCCCAATCTGAGATCAGCGCTTCCGCTTAGTCGCGCCGGACGCCTTCAACCGGCTCACATCAGGCACGTCCTCGCCGAGCGCGGTGGCAAGATCGATCTGGTGATCCTGCTCCTGCACGAGAATTTCCCGGATTTGCTCGGCCATGGCAAACTCGCCGAGCGCTTCGCACTGTCGAATTCGCTCCTGGTAGTTAACGATTGTTACGTTCTCGTTATCGAGGTCGAACTTCAGCATGTCTCGAGGCTTCTCCGAGACTTTCACCGTCTTTGGCGTGACGGTGGGCATTTTCCCGAGATAATCGATCTGCCGCGAAATGATCAGGGCATGCTGCAGCTCTTGATGGGCGTGCTGCTCGAGCTGATCGGCGATGTTCATATATTCGGCGCCCTTTAGCACCTGCGAGTAGACCACGTAGGCGATAATCGCCTGATATTCGCGGGAAAGATCCTCGTTCAAAAGCTGCGCCAGCTGGTCTCTGGTAATTGCCTGGTCCGCCATGCTAATCCTCCTGATGATTGCGACTCACCATCGCCTGACTGTCTCGACCTGAAGGGAATAGGCCCTTCTCTCGTTGAGTATCCGTCAAGGTTATAGCTGCACCTTCTCCATCTGGCCAAGATGATGCGATGCTGATGGCACTCGACCGGCCGAGACGGTCAAAGCTGTAAGCAGATTGCTAAGGAAGCAAGCTCATCATTGCTGTTTTCCTTGCGCCTGCCCGCGCAGCGTCTCGATCAAGCCTTTGAGCTCGGCGTTATTCGGCTCGATCTTGGCAAGCTGCTCGGCATAGGTGAGCGCGGCGGGGACATCCCCGGCGTCGCGGTTGAAGCTGACGAGCGCCGACAGCGTGTCTCGATCCCCTGGATGCTTGGCGAGATTGTCCTTGAGAGCCTGGATTGCATCGCCGTGGCGGCCACCTGCGTCGAGCGCCACGGCGTAGACATAGGCATAGCGCGCGCGGTCAGGCTCAAGCTCGGCGGCGCGGGCTAGCTCGGCAAGCGCCTCGCCCTGGCGTTTCAGCCGCACGAGAGTGAGGCCGAGCGCATGATGCAGGCCTGCGTCCTTTGGCGAGGCTTGGATCGCCTGGCGCAACACGCTCTCGGCGTCGGCATCACGCCCAAGCTGCCGGTAGAGGTCGGCAAGATTGGCCGCCGCAGGACCGTAGGCCGGACTGAGCCGCAGCGCCGCCCTAAACTCTGCTTCAGCCTCAGCCGTTTCGCCGCGCCGTGCATGGAAATTGCCAAGCGCCGCGCGCGCCTCCGGTCTGTCCGCATTCAGCATTTGCGCCGCGATGAACTCGGCATTGGCACGATCGAACGTCGCGCGCTCAGCCGCCGACAGCTTGTCGGTCGGCGCGCCGGCAAGCAGAGAGGTTGCGCGGAACCGGACGCCGCGGATTGGATCTGAGAGGAGCGGCGAAACTACCGGCAAGAGTCGGTCCGGGGGCACGTTGTCCAGCATGTCGAGTGCGGCGATGCGCACCATGGGGTCGGCATCGGACAGGCCCGCGCGCGCCACGTCGAGAGTTGCCGGAGAGACTTGACCGGAGAGCGCGGCGAGCGCGCCGGCGCGGGCGAAGGCCGGAGTGTTGGCGTCGGCAGCGACGGCGGCAAGCAGGACCGCAGCGCCTGGCTCGTCGTGCCACGCCGCATGGAACGCGTGAGCATAATTCTGCAGACCTTCACGCTCAGGTCCGAACCAGCCTTCGATCGCAGCGGCCGCCCACGCCGCGCTCTTATCCTTGTGGCAATCGTTGCAGGCGTTGCTCGTCTCGTATTTGTCCGTGAGATCGGCGCGCGGAATGCGGAAGCTGTGATCGTGCCGCTTGTCGATCACCATGAAGGTGCGCTCCGGCATGTGGCAGGACACACAGGTCAACGCCGGGTTGACCCCGTCATGATGGGTGTGCGCGGGCTTTGCGTAAGCGTCGGCGTGACATTGCAGGCAGACTTGGTTGCCCGAGAACTTCAGCTTGGCGCTGTGCGGATCGTGGCAATCGCTGCAGGTCACCCCCGCCGCATACATCCTGCTCTGCTTGAACGAGCCGTAATTATAGACCTCGTCGAGCATCTGCCCGTCAGCCTGGTAGAGCCCTTGCGAGATCACCGCCACGAGATGGGTGTCGGAGAGCGGCCGCCCAGGCACCCAGCCTTCGGCGATCTGTCCACGCCGCGCATGGCAAAGCCCGCAGGTCTCGACTTCTTTGCGCAACTCAGCAGGCGAATCGCTTCGCACCGGAAAGCCGGTTTTTGCATCGTGCCCCCAAGTCACGCCCGTACGCTCGTCGAAGCGTACGAGCAGTCCTTTGTCAGGGTCGCTGTCCTTGTTAGGCCACCAGCTTTGCCGCCCCTTCGCCCAGGCGACATGCGCCGAGCCCTGTCCGTGACACGTCTCACAGCCGACGCTGATCTCGGCCCAGCTGGTGGCGAAGCGGTCATTCGCAGCGTCGTAATTCTTGTGCACGCCTGTCGAGTGGCATTCGGCGCACATAAAGTTCCAATTCTGATTGAGCTTGGTCCAGTGCAGCACATCGTCGTGGCGGATTTCCTCATGCGGATAGAGGTGGAACCACCGCTGGCCGCCTTCGCTCTTGGGGCGCGAGTCCCAGGCAAGCGACAGCGCCTGGATGCGGCCATCGGGAAACTCCACGAGATATTGCTGCAAGGGATAAAGCCCGAAGGTGTACTTCACCTCGAACGGAGCAATCTTGCCGTCAGAGCCGTCAGTCTCGACCATGAACTTGTCGCCGTCGCGGAAGAAGCGCGAGTGCACGCCGAAATAGTCGAAGCTCGCATCGTTGAAGTCGCCGAGCACGCTCTCCTTGCTGGCATGCGCCATGGCGTGCGCGTGTTGCGAGCCGTGCCAAAGGTTTGCTTCGCCGCCGTGGCATGAAGCGCAAGTTTCGCTGCCGACGAAACTCAAGGCTTGTGCCGAACGACCGGCCTCACCCGGCGACCTATAGAGCGCGAAGAGCGCTCCGGCGCCAAGGACGATGGCGGCGGCGATGCCGGCCGCAATCCAAAGGGCGCGTTTCGACGGGGCGCCCGCGCGCGACTCCCCACTCGCTGCCTCCTGCGCCGGAGCGGATTGCGCCGGAGTTGGCTTCTGCCGCGTCTTCTTGCCTGGAGCTTTGTGCCGGTTGCGCGCCAAGGTCTGTCCGTTCGTTCGGGTTGGGCGCAGCAGCTTGTCATGCCCCAGCCTGCCGCCGTCAATGACGAGTTCGAGGCTTCGCCGGCTCTTTGAGATAGGTCAAAGGGCGGCTGCGCTTGCCGCTCTAAAACCTCAAGGATCGAACAAGGTCGAATCGTCGTTTTGCTTACATTCAGAAAAGCCTGGTTATAGGGCACCTGACACTGTTTCCGGCCGAGGGCTGAACATGGGCAATTTGCTGGGATTCTGGGCAATTTCACGCAAAAGCGCGACGCTTTGGCAGGAAAAGATGGGAACCGAGCCACTATATTTCTTTGAAAGGGTGTGGTTCAAAAGAGCCGGGTCGCCGAGCAGTTCAGGTTGAGGATGATGGACTACGACACGTATTTTCGTGAGCACCTAGAAGCGCTGCACCGCGAAGGCCGCTACAGGGTTTTCGCCGATCTGAAGCGCCGGTCCGGGGCCTATCCCGCCGCCGAGCAGTTCACTGCGGGCGGGGTCCGCAACGTGACCGTGTGGTGCTCGAACGACTATCTCGGCATGAGCCAGCACCCTGCCGTGCGCGCCGCCATGCACGAGGCGATCGAGACGGTCGGCGCCGGCTCGGGCGGCACGCGCAACATCTCCGGCACCACCCATTATCACGTCGAGCTCGAGGCCGAGCTCGCCGATCTGCACTGCAAGGAGGCGGCGCTCCTTTTTACCTCAGCCTATATCGCCAACGATGCGACGCTCTCCACCCTGCAGCGCCTGATCCCGGGCTTAGTGATCTTCTCCGACGAGAAGAACCACGCTTCGATGATCCAGGGCATCCGCCATGGCGGCGGCGAGAAGCACATCTTCCGCCACAACGACGTCGAGCATCTCGAGGAGAAGCTCGATAAATATCCGCGCGGCACGCCGAAGATCATCGTGTTCGAGAGCGTGTATTCGATGGATGGCCATATCGCCCCGATCGAGGCGATCGCCGACCTTGCCGAAAAGTACAACGCGCTGACCTATCTCGATGAGGTTCACGCCGTTGGGCTTTACGGCCCGCGCGGCGGTGGCATTGCCGAGCGCGAGAACGTCATGCATCGCATCGACATCATCAACGGCACGCTCGCCAAGGGCTTCGGCGTGATGGGCGGCTACATCGCCGCGACCAAGGCCTGCTGCGACGCCATCCGCTCCTATGCGCCAGGCTTCATCTTCACCACCTCTCTTGCGCCTGCCATCGTCGCAGGCGCACTCGCCGGCATCCGTCATCTGAAGGTGAGCAATGTCGAGCGCGAACGCATGCAAGAGCGTGTGCTGACGCTGAAAACGCACCTTATCGAGGCCGGCCTGCCGGTGATGGAGAATCCGAGCCACATCGTTCCGGTGATGGTCGGCGACCCTGTACATTGCAAAGCGGTGACCGACACGCTGCTCGATCACTACGGGATCTACGTGCAGCCGATCAACTATCCCACCGTCCCGCGCGGCACCGAGCGTATGCGGCTGACGCCCTCGCCGGTGCACACCGACGCGCAGATGGCGGCGCTGATCGCTGCCCTGCAGGAGCTGTGGGCGCGCTGCCCGGTGGCCAACGGCCAATATGTGAGGCTCGCCGCGGAGTAGCCGCGCCGGCGGGTTAGGCT
>DATFVP010000027.1:0-6308 GCA_035260285.1 Methyloceanibacter sp. | reverse complement strand
CTTGGCTGGGACTTTCCCTTCCTTCCCTCGCTCATCGCCGTGCAGCTCCTGGCCTCGGGTGCTTCTCTCGATCTCAAACGCGCCTTCGGCTTCGTGATCCTGATGGCGATTGGCTGCAGCGTGAGCCTCTTCATTTCGCTGTTTTTCGCCGAGAGGCCTTTGAGCTTGGTGCTTTCGATCGGGATCCTTATTTTTCTGGAGTTCTGGGCCCTTGCGCGCGGCAAGAGCGCCGCCGCGATCTTTCTCATGACCACGTCGTTCGTGCCGCTGATGGCGGTAAGCTCGCTCGATCTCGCCTATGCGCTCGTGCACAACCTCGTGGTCGGCAGCATCCTGGCCTTGCTGCTGATCTTCATCGTCAACGCGCTCATCCCCGTCGAGAGCGCCCCCCAGCCGAAAGATGAAGCCAAGGCCGCGCCGGAAGTCGGCGATATTGCCACCGCGCTCGCCAATACCGCCGTGTTGATGAGCCTGTTTATCTATTTCATGGGAACGGGAACCCCGACGAGCATCATTGTCATCATGGTCACCGCCGTCACCATCTTGCAGCAATCGGCGGTCGCCGGCAGGGGTGCAGCCTTCGGCTTGGTCATGGGAAATATCGCCGGCGGCCTTGCGGCGACCGCAGCCTATCTGCTGGTGACATTGCTCCCCTCGCCCGGCTTTCTGTTCATTGTCGTGCTGTTTTTTAGTCTTGTCTTCGCTGCGAAAATCGGCGCGGGCGGCGCCTCGGCGGCGATTTACTCAGTGGGAGCCGCGACTTTCCTGACCGTGCTCGGTCTTGGTCTCTCGCCGCTGCCCCAAGATAGTGGCACGATATTCTTTTCTAGGGTGTCGACCGTGATCGTCGCCTCGCTCTACACCATCGGCGTGGCCAGCGTGCTGCATTGGTTGTTGGTCGAGCGGTTTTCGTCAATATCGCGAGGGTCTCGCAGTAAAGGGCATGAAGAGGTGTTGAGTTAAACTGCCGTGGAGCTGAGTCAACGGGACGACATAAAGCTGTAGTATTATTGCGTGTAGAGGAGAGGTCGATGGCAGAGAGTTCGGAGAAAAGCTCAAAGGGCCTTCTTTCCGCCGAGAAGATGATGGAAAAACTGGCTTTGGCCGAGGCCGAAAAGGCTTCTGAGTCTGCGCGCCGGCATGCAGCGGTCGAAGCCGAGAAGAAGGCGTTTCTCGACAAGCTCCTCGCCCCCTCGGGTGTTGCTGAAGAGGAGAGGATGAAGCGCGCGACGGCCATTATCGAGCGCGCTGTGTCCAACGGTCTTACTGAGGTTCTAGTGATGCGTTTTCCCAACTCGCTGTGCACCGATCGCGGCCGAGCGATAAATCAGCAGGAAGCGGGTTGGGAAAACACTCTGACCGGGTTGCCAAAGGAGCTTTACGACTTCTGGGACCGGCAGCTTCGGCCGCTCGGATACAAGATCAGATTTCAGATCGTCGATTGGCCCGGCGGAATGCCGGGAGATGTCGGCATCACGCTCAAATGGGCGTGAACGAACTGAGCTACTAAGCGGGGGAACTTGGCATGCCGTTCCTTGAGGGAGCGGCGCCGCGTCTGCGCTCTATAGAGCCGGCAGAGCGGTCGTGATGCGGGTCGAGACGGCGGACGCGGCCGCGCCGTGTCGCGGATGAGTTAGAGGAGGACACCATGAACACACTACCCAAAAAAACCGAATTCGAGCCGACATCGCCGCTTTGGGCGCTCGATTTCGCACGCCAGGCCTGGGCCTACGGCCTCGATACTTTCCAGCGCAGCATTTTGTTTCTCGATGTGCTCCGCGAGCGCGGTCGGCGCTATGAAGAGCACCAGGCAAAGGACGCCCCCCACGTCCTGAAGTTCGATTTCGAGCTCGTCATGGACGGGCGCAAGCTCGCTCGGCCGGTCAACTACGCCTTAATCCGCATCAAGCCGCCCGCCGGCGTCACGGTTGACGAGCGCAAACGTCCCTTCGTGGTGGTAGACCCGCGCGCCGGACACGGCCCTGGTATCGGCGGTTTCAAGGCCCAAAGCGAGATTGGAGTTGCCCTAAATGCTGGCCATCCCTGCTACTTCATCGGCTTTCTGCCCGAGCCGGAGCCGGGTCAAACCATCAGCGATATCGCCTACGCCGAGGCGGCGTTTTTGGAGCGAGTGATCGCACTTCACCCCAAGGCCGACGGCAAGCCTGCCGTCATCGGTAATTGCCAGGCTGGTTGGGCAGTCATGATAGTGGCTGCCTTAAGGACCGAGCTGTTCGGTCCGATCATTGTCGCCGGGTCTCCCCTCTCCTATTGGGCCGGCACGCGGGGACAGTACCCAATGCGCTATACCGGCGGCATGCTCGGCGGGAGCTGGCTCACGTCCCTGATGGGCGACCTCGGCAATGGGAAATTCGACGGCGCCTGGCTTGTCAGAAACTTTGAAAATCTCAACCCAGCCAATACCTACTGGACGAAACAATACAATCTCTACTCCAAGATCGATACCGAGGCGCCGCGCTATCTCGAATTCGAGGAATGGTGGGGCGGTCATGTCCTACTCAATGCCGAGGAGATTCAATGGATCGTCGACGAACTGTTTGTCGGCAACAGGCTGGCGACCGCGGAGATTGCGACCAAGGACGGCACGACGCTCGATTTCCGCAATATCAAAGCGCCGATCGTGGTGTTCTGCTCGAAGGGCGACGACATCACTCCGCCGCCCCAGGCGCTGGGTTGGATCCTCGATCTCTATCGCGATGTCGAAGACATCCGCGCGCACGGGCAGACGATCATCTATGCCGTGCACGAGTCAGCCGGTCATCTCGGCATCTTCGTTTCAGGCTCGGTCGCCAAGAAGGAGCACGACGAATTCGCGAGCAACATCGATCTGATTGAAGTCCTGCCACCCGGCCTCTACGAAGCGGTGATGACCCCGAAGCAGGCCAACGACACGTCGTCCGAGCTGATAGGCGGCGACCATCTCGTGCGCTTTGAAGCGCGCACGCTCGATGACATCCGCGCGCTCGGCGGCAACAGCGAGGAAGACGAGCGCCGGTTCGCAACGGCGGCGCGAATCTCCGAAATCAATCTCGGTTTGTATCGAACCTTCATGCAGCCGTGGATCCGCCTCCTCGCTAATGAGGGCGCTGCTGCCTGGGCGCGCAAGCTGCATCCCTTACGCCTGCAATACGAGCTGTTTTCGACCGCCAATCCCTTCATGAGCCATATCGCCTCCATGGCTGATGTCGTCCGGCAGAACCGGCAGCCTGTCTCCAAGGAGAACATTTTCGCCCAAGCCGAGGCATCCGCTTCGAACTGGATTGAAACCGCGTTGAACAGCTATCGCGATCTGCGCGATGAGCTTACCGAAGCGGTGTTTCTCAACATCTATGGCTCGCCGGCGTTGCAGGCCATCGCCGGATTGAGGGCATCCGAAGGCTCGCCGCGCCGCAGGCCCGGATTGGACGCGACCTACAAGGCTTTCGTCGCCCAACGCGTCGAAGAGCTGAAGCAGAAAATTGCTCAAGGCGGTCCGCGCGAGGCCGCGATCCGGGCGGCGCTCTACATCCGCCTGCCTGAAGGGGTCGCCGACGAGCGCGGCTTCCGCCTTCTGCAGCGGCTGCACGACGAGGCCGGTTTCGGCCTTACGCTCGTCGAGTTCGAAAAGGTAGTGCGCGATCAGTTCTTTAGCCTGGTGCTCGACGAAGGCCGCGCCGTCCAAGCGATTCCGGCCATGTTAGCGAGCGACCCGGAACTGGCCTCGCGCATGGCCAAGGCGCTCGGACGCCTGATCGAAGTTGTCGGCGTTGAGTCGCCGACCGGTCAGGCACGGCTCCGGGAAATGGAGAAAGTGTTCAGGCAAAGGCCGGCTGCGGCGAACGACTCGGCCACGGCGGCACGAACTGCCGCGGCGCAAGAGCCGGCGCAGCGTCGCGCGGCCTTGCGGAAGGCGAGCGGCGGTACCGATTGACCGGCCCTCTGTACGCGGTCGTCTGAGAGAGGTTTGCGGAGGTAAACATCATGACCGAGATCGTCGCCCCACGGCAGCATGAGAAATACGATCGTCTGATTGCGGCGGCTAAGAAGCAGCCGGCGTTGGTCGCAGCCGTTGCCCATCCTTGTGACGAGACCTCGCTCAGAGGGGCGCTGGAGGCGGCCGAGGGGGGTCTCATCAAGCCGATCCTCGTCGGTCCGAAGCAAAAAATCGAGAACGTCGCCAAGTCTTCTTCGCTGAATCTCGATGGGGTGGAAATTATCGACGTTCCGCACAGCCAGGCAGCAGCCGAAAAAGCGGTCGAACTGGTCCGCTCTGGCAAAGCCGAGCTCCTCATGAAGGGGAGCCTGCATACCGACGAAGTGCTGGCGGAAGTCGTGAAGCGCGAGACCGGACTCCGTACGGGACGGCGCATCAGCCATGTCTTCGTCATGGATGTGCCCGGCCATCCCCACACTTTGTTCATTACGGATGCAGCGGTGAACATTGCGCCCGACCTCATGGCCAAGCTTGACATCATTCAGAATGCGATCGACCTGCATGTCGGACTCGGACTGGGGACGCCGAACGTCGCAATTTTATCGGCGGTCGAGACTGTCACGCCCAACATTCCATCGACGATCGAGGCTGCGGCTCTCTGCAAGATGGCCGATCGGGGCCAGATCACTGGCGGCATCCTCGATGGTCCGCTTGCCTTCGACAATGCCATCAGCCCCGAGGCTGCGCGCATTAAGGGCATCAAATCAGCGGTTGCTGGCCAGGCGCAGATCCTCGTTGTGCCCGACCTTGAAGCCGGCAACATGCTTGCTAAGAATCTTTCGTTCCTGTCGCGCGCCGACGCGGCGGGTGTGGTCCTCGGCGCCAGAGTGCCCATTATCCTGACGTCCCGTGCCGACAATGTGCGGACACGTATGGCGTCCTGCGCCGTGGCGATGCTGCTTCGCCACAGCCAGATCGAAAAACAGCCAATTCAAGCCTGACGCCATGACCGAAACTATTCTCGTTGTTAATGCCGGCAGCTCGAGCATCAAGTTCCAGCTGTTCTCCGTCGCGGCTGGCGACCAGCTCGAGCGGCGCCTCAAAGGACAGATCGAGGGCGTGGCGGTAAAGCCCCATCTGATCGCGCGCGGCGTGGACGGCGACACCCTGATCGACGAGACATGGCCCGCGGACGAGGTCAAGGACGTGCCGGCCGCGCTCGACAAGGTCGTCGGGTTCCTACGGGCGCATATCGGCCAACTTCCCACCGCCATTGGGCACCGTGTCGTGCATGGCGGCCCGGACTACAGCGCGCCGACGGTGATCACCGAGGCCGTGCTGAAGCGTCTCGACACATATTCGCCGCTTGCGCCGCTGCATCAACCGAACAATCTCGCCCCGATCCGTGCAGTACGGACGCGGCAGCCGCAGCTCCTCCAGGTCGCCTGCTTCGATACGGGCTTTCACCGCGGTCACCCCGACGTGGCCGACCGGTACGCCCTCCCCCAGGCGCTTTATGACGAGGGCGTACGCCGCTATGGCTTCCACGGCCTGTCCTATGAGTACATTGCCGACCGGCTCCCAAGCGTCGCCCCCGATCTTGCCAAGGGCCACGCCGTGGTCGCCCATCTCGGCAGCGGCGCGTCGATGTGCGCCATTTCCGCGGGCAAGAGCGTGGAATGCACCATGGGCTTCACCGCGATGGACGGCCTGCCGATGGGAACCAGGCCCGGTCAGCTAGACCCCGGGATCATCCTCTATTTGCTCGATCAAAAAGGGATGAGCGCGAAGGACGTGGAGCGCTTTCTCTACAACGAATGCGGTCTCAAAGGTCTTTCCGGAATCAGCAACGACGTCCGCGACCTGCTCGAAAGCCAAGATCCTCGCGCCAAGCTTGCGCTGGACCACTTCGTCTATCGCATCGCCCTTTCGGCGGGGATGCTCGCATCTGCCATGGGCGGCATCGACGGCTTGGTTTTCACCGCTGGCATCGGCGAGAACGCGCCCCGCATTCGCGAAGCCGTCGTCACGCGTCTCGCCTGGCTCGGGCTTGAGCTCGACCCGGAGGCCAATGCCAAAGGCGGTCCGCGCATCTCGCGCGAAGGCTCGCGTGTCGCATGCTACGTCATCGCGACCGACGAAGAGCTGATGATCGCCCGTCATACCCTGCATGTCCTGCGGGCGCAGGCCACAAATGTCTCCCGGGAGAAATCTGCATGATCGAAGTCACCTCCCTGCCGCTACTCAAGGGCAAGAAAGCGCTGGTTACCGGCATCGCCAACGATCAGTCGATCGCCTATGGCTGCGCCAAGGCCTTTCGTGCCCTCGGCGCCGATCTTGCGATGACCTACCGCAACGAAAAGGCCAAGAAATT
>DATFVP010000026.1:0-5058 GCA_035260285.1 Methyloceanibacter sp. | reverse complement strand
ACGATCGCGAACGTACCTCAGGCCTTCACGCTCACGATCGTCACCGAGATTTCGCCGTCCAAAAACACGGCACTCGAAGGGCTCTACACATCGAAGGGAATCTTTTGCACGCAATGCGAAGCCGAAGGGTTTCGCCGCATTACCTACTTCCTCGACCGTCCCGACGTGCTTGCGGTCTACACGACCCGCATCGAGGCCGCGAAGAAGGAGTATCCGGTGCTGCTTTCGAACGGAAACCTGATCGAGAGCGGAGACTTGCCGCGAGGCCGGCACTTCGCCGTTTGGAACGATCCGTTCCGCAAGCCCTGTTATCTCTTCGCACTGGTGGCAGGCGACCTCGGGTGCTTACGCAACTCGTTCCGAACCATGAGCGGACGCAACGTCGATCTGCGCATCTATGTCGAGCACGGCAACGAGGCCAAGGTCGCCTACGCGATGGATTCGCTCAAACGTGCGATGAAATGGGACGAGGAGAGATACGGCCGCGAATACGATCTCAACATCTTCATGATCGTCGCCGTGAGCGCTTTCAACTTCGGCGCCATGGAGAACAAGGGCCTCAATATCTTCAACGACAAGCTCGTGTTGGCGCGGCCTGACACGGCGAGCGACGCCGATTACGGCGCCATCGAAGGCGTCATTGCGCACGAATATTTTCATAACTGGACCGGCGACCGCGTCACCTGCCGCGACTGGTTTCAGCTCTGCCTCAAGGAGGGGCTGACCGTGTTTCGCGATCAGGAGTTCACCGCGGATATGAGATCGGGGCCTGTAAAGCGCATCCTCGACGTGCGCGCGCTTAAGAACCGCCAATTCCCCGAGGACGCGGGCCCGCTCGCCCACCCGGTGCGCCCTGCCTCCTATATCGAGATCAACAACTTCTATACGGCGACCGTCTACGACAAGGGCGCCGAGCTTTGCCGCATGCTGCAGACCCTGCTCGGCCGCGAGGGATTTCGCCAAGGCCTCGACCTTTATTTCGAGCGCCACGACGGAGAGGCGGCGACGGTCGAAGATTTCGTCGCGGCGATGGCCGATAGCTCGGGGCGCGACCTCTCCCAATTCATGCTCTGGTACAACCAGGCCGGCACGCCGGAGCTCGCCTGCTCGCTCGACTACGACGCGAGATCGAAGCAAGCACGGCTGTCCGTCAATCAGGTCGTGCCCCCCACGCCAGGTCAGGCCCGCAAGGAGCCGATGCCCATCCCGCTCAAGCTCGGATTGCTCGGCAGCAACGGCGACGACCTGCCGCTCAAGCTTGCCGGCGGCACCCCTCTCAGCGACGGCCTAATCGAGGTCACCGGCCGCGAGCAGACCTTCACCTTCGCCGATGTCCCCACAGCGCCGATCCCATCCCTGCTCCGCGACTTCTCCGCGCCGGTCCGTCTCAACATCAGCCTCAATCCGGACCAGATCGAGTTCCTGATGATGCACGACTCCGATCCGTTCAACCGCTGGCAGGCGGCGCAGAGCTACGCCACGACTCTCTTGACCGCAGCAACGCGTGACGGTGGCAACGATGAGCCGGTCGCGGATAGAGAGGCCAACAGACTTGCCCAGGTCCTCGGCACCACCGCCTCGTTGGCTTCGCTCTCCGCCGCCTATCGCGCCGAGTTCCTCAAGCTGCCGAGCGAGTCCGATATCGCCCGCGAGCTTGCACGCAACGTCGATCCCGACGCGGTGCGCAAGGCCTATGAGACGCTCCGCGCCACCATCGGACGCAAGATCAAGGCGAGCTTGGCGGAAATCTATGACGGCTCCTCCGCAAACGGGCCTTTCTCGCCCGACGCCGAGAGCGCCGGCAAGCGTGCGCTGCGCAGCGCCATCCTCGATCTGCTCGTCGGCACCGGTGAACCGGCCGAGATCGAGCGCGGCCTCCGCCACTATCGCGAGGCCTCGAACATGACCGATGCCATCGCCGCGCTGTCGATCCTGTCCCACCTGCAAATGCGCGACGAGGTGCTCAACGATTTCTACGCAAGGTGGCAGGACGAGCCTCTGGTCCTCGACAAATGGTTCGCCGTGCAGGCAAGAGCGACGCGATCTGACTCGGTCGAGACCGTGCAGGCGCTGCTCTCTCACCCGAAATTCTCGCTGAAGAATCCAAACCGCGTTCGCGCGCTCATCGGCAGCTTCGCCAACGGCAATCCGACAGGCTTCAATCGCGCCGATGGCGCTGGCTACGAGTTCCTGGCGAGCTCGGCGTTGCAAATCGATCGCTTCAATTCGCATATGGCGGCGCGGTTGCTCGGCGCCTTCGAAAGCTGGCGGACGCTGGAGCCTCGCCGCCAGGCCCTGGCCAAGAGCTCCTTGCGGCAGCTCGCATCGAGCCAATTGTCCACAGACAGCTACGAAATTGTCACAAAGACCCTGGGCGCCGACTGATTCGAAAATGCGTCAATCAGTTATTAACTAATTTTCCACAATTTTTCCTTGGACAGTCAGGAACTCCGACTCCTTCAATAGGGAGCGATTCGGAGATGCGGCAGTTCTCCGGCTCGAGCAGGGGAACCACCTATTAAGGGGGACCGAATGTCGCGGATTAATTCCGCGCAGCAGCCGTTATTCGCAATCGCGGTGCCGATCTGGCAGGGGATCCGCGAAAGCGTTGGCAGCCATCTGCCCAGAGCCGAGCTGTTACGGCGCACGGTTCCGGTTCTCATTGCCATCTTCGCTTCGCTTGCCGCCATCGGCCTCGTCTCTCAGACCCTTCAGTCGAGGCAGTCGGCATTCGCGCTCGCCGAAGAGCGTCTGGCGTTGATGGCGGACCTCACCGCGGTACGCCTCAAGGACGAGTCGCTGAAGCCTGACGGCAATTGGCAAAGTGCGCTTGCTGCAAGCCTGCCCAAGGGCGCGACCCAGGATGAGCGAACCGCGCTTCTTGCCAACGACGACGGCGACATCCAGGCGCGGGCGCCGCTGATGACGACCGAGACCGCGAACTTGCTCGCCATCCTCGGACCGCAGCAACCGCTCACCACTTTCGGCGCCGACGCCGGGGTCTTGCGCATGGTTCTCACCGACGGCACTGACGCCTTCGTCACGGTGCGCGACCTGCCGGACAAGAATGCGCAAATCGCCTTCATCCAGCCCGTGCATGCGGCACTTGCCAGCTGGCGGCACGATGCGAGCCTCGAAATCACTCTCCTCATCTGCACCGGCCTCGTGCTCGCGCTGCTTGGCGGCGGCGTCTGGTATCTTGCCCCGGCTGAGACGTGCAAAGAGGACGATGTCGTTTCCGGCCACCTCACCGAAGCGTTGTCGGCTTGCCCGGTGTGGCGATGGAATTTGGCGCGCGGACACGTCCATTGGTCGGCGCCCATGTACCGGGCGCTTGGCCGGATGCCGGTCGACGAAACCGTGGCCTTCCGCGCCATCGCCCAATCGCTGCATCCCGACGACGATCTCCGAGCCATCGTCGATCGCCATTTGCGCGACAGCAAAACGCATTTCGATCAGAGCTTCCGCATGCGCCATACAGACGGCCATTGGCTCGCCTTGCGGCTGCGCGGACACGTCACCCGCGACAAGGAGACGGAAGAGCCCTACCTCACGGCAATCGCCGCCATCGAGCAGCAAGACCATTCTGCATCGCCTGATGCCAATGCGCGACTGCGCGACGCGGTGGAGACCATCTCGGAAGCCTTCGTGCTGTGGGACAACCAAAACCGCCTGCTGATGTGCAACAGCAAGTATCAGCAGTTTCACGGGCTCCCCGACGCGGCGATCAGGCCCGGCACCACCTACGAAGCGGTCATTACCTCTGCTGCCGATCCGGTCATTCGCAAACGCATCAAGGTGGATGGCGACGGCGAAGATTCGTGCACCTATGAGGCGCAGCTCGAAGATGGCCGCTGGCTGCACATCAACGAGCGCCGCACTAGGGACGGTGGCTATGTCAGCGTCGGGACCGACATCACCGTCCTCAAAGAGAGCCAGCAGCGCCTTGCCGACAGCGAGCAGCAGCTGAGAGCAAGTGTCACCGAGCTCAGGCTATCGCGCCGCGAGCTCGAGCAACAGAAGCAGCAGCTCGTCGACCTTGCGGAAAAATACGCGGCGGAGAAGAACCGCGCCGAGGCTGCCAACCGCGCCAAATCGGAATTCCTCGCCAATATCAGCCACGAGCTGCGCACTCCGCTCAATGCCGTGATCGGCTTCTCAGAGGTGATGGAGCAAGGTCTGTTCGGCCCGCTCGGCCACCCCAAATATCAGGAATATGCCCGCGACATCCACGGCAGCGGAACCTACTTGCTCGAGGTGATCAACGACATTCTCGACATGTCCAAGATCGAGGCCGGCCGCATGGCGCTCGATATCGACGACGTCGACGTGGCCGACATCGTCGAGGACAGCATGAAGGTGGTTGGCCAAGCCGCCGCCGAGCGCGATATCAACCTCTCCCGCCACGGGCCATCACGCCTGATGATCGAGGCCGACCGCCGCGCGCTGAAGCAGGTGTTTCTCAATCTTCTATCCAATGCGGTGAAGTTCACCCGCGATGGCGGCAGCGTCGACGTGCATCTGTCGCGCACCCGCGGTCTCGTGCGCATCGCCATCAAGGATACCGGCATCGGCATCCCCGAAGCCGATATCATGAAGCTTGGCCGCCCCTTCGAGCAGGTCGAGAACCAGTTCTCCAAGAGCCATCAGGGCAGCGGGCTTGGCCTCGCCATCTCTCGGGCGCTGATCGAGCTGCATGGCGGAAGCCTGCAGATCAAGAGTCGCGAAGGCCAAGGCACCACCGTCACCTGCACACTGCCGATCAAGGCCGTGACGGAAGAGGAGGAGGACGAGGCGGCAAGCGCCTAGTCGTCTCCTGTCACTCAAGCAACGATCTGGTCGTAAAGCTCGTGCACGGCGCCGAGCGTGTCCTTGAGCATGCCTTCGAGTGTGGCGAAGTCAGGCATGTCTGAGGCCCGCGCCAGCAAGTCTTTGAGAGCGCGAGGCGCCTCGTCCGGGACGAAGGGCTTGTCGAGACAAAGCCGCAGGCATTGGGTGAGCCCCTGGTAGAGGCTCGCCGCGGGCACGAGAACCTCGGCTTGCGCAAGAGTGATCGCT